>CAZCXB010000030.1:0-13835 GCA_964502485.1 uncultured Muribaculaceae bacterium
AAGCAAAAGAGCTGCTCCAAGCATATTGTCAGTCTGTCTGAATTTTCTTAATTCCATATATTTATATTTCTGGTAAATTGGAGAATAATCCACAAAGATAATATTTTGAATTTTTCTGCCTAAATTTGCAACAAAATAAATTGATTATGGCTGATAATGATTGGAAAAGCAGGTTGGGTGTAGTCTTTTCTACAAATCCAGAGTTTGGATATAAGACAGATCAAGAGGAGATTACGTCAAAAATCCCGGCTTCACGTCAAAAGCTTATTGTCTCTCTTGAGAAGAGAAACAGAGGAGGGAAAAAAGTTACTATTGTTTCCGGTTACAACGGCTGCGAAGAGGATCTTGAGGAGCTTGGAAGAGAGATCAGAACTAAATGCGGAACAGGTGGTACTGTTAAAGATGGTGAGATTGTTATACAGGGGGACTTCCGTGACAGAGTAGTCTCTATATTGTGTTCCATGAGCTACAATGCAAAGAGAGGTAACTGATGATTATAAAAGATACAATTACCATTAGTGACAGCACTCTATCACGATATCTGATTATTGACACCGGTGCTGATTTCCCAATGGCTGTCAGACCCCTTCCCGCTGACTCTCTGTGGGGAGGTTCTACTCTTAATATAACAACTCCTTCAAGAGGCTCTGTACCCACAGCAAGAGATTCCGGAGACTACTTTATACCCGGATTGATTCTTGGATTTTTTATATTGATAACCCTTTTTTCACGCGAGCTCTTCAATACATTGCCTACTATTTTAAAGAGTATATTCAGCTTTAAAAACCATATCCGTGCAGAAGATAAACTTTCATTCTCATATCAAAGAAATATAACAGCACTTCTTAGTGCTATCTTTTTCCCCGTTTTTATAACAATCGCTCTAGGAGATTATATCGGATTGGAAGCGGGTATACCCGATCACTATATACTAATAGGACTATCCTCCTTTATGACCGGTTACTGGTTTTTTAGAACAATAACTCTTAGTTTTCTGGGTTGGGTTACAAAAATTAAGCAACCTTTTAAATATATTGGAAAAATTGGTTATAATCACCTTATTATATCAATGATTTTCGCAATTCCAGCTCTTATTTTCCATATTTTATGGCCGGATATAAAAGAAATTTACTTGGTCAAAATTCTATCTTATAGCATTATAGCAACATTTATTATGTATCAGGTTAGAATCTATCAGACAATTATTTCATATCGATTTTCACATTTTTTCTATATTTTGTATCTTTGCGGCGTCGAAATATTGCCTTTAGCTCTATTGACAAATTTTTTACTCTCTAACCAATAGTATGAAAATTAAAAAGATATTAATATCTCAGCCGGAACCGGCTAATGGATCTCCCTACACCGAATTGATACTTAAATATAAAATCGGTATTGACTTTATCCCTTTTTTTAGGGTAGAACCTCTCCAGGCAAAGGAGTTTCGTCTTCAGAAGATAAACATTCTCGAGCACACAGCTGTTGTCTTTACGTCGAGAACGGCAATAGATGCTTTCTTCAAGATTTGCGAAGAGTTACGTATAACCGTTCCGGAAGACATGAAGTACTTTTGCGTATCTGAAGCAATAGCTCTATACCTACAAAAGTATATTGTTTATCGTAAACGAAAGATCTTTTTCGGCAACGGTACGGTAGCATCAATAATTGATTCAGTATCTGCAAAACATAAGAACGAAATATTTCTCTTAACAGTGGCAGACAACTGTAAAACAGACCTTAATAAGGTTTTTCTTAAATCAAAATTGAAACACTCTACCGCCGTTCTTGTTAAGACTGTAAATAGCGATCTAAGTAGATTGGACCTAAAAAGTTATGATATGATGGTCTTTTACAGCCCTTCCGATATTAAATCTCTCAAAGAGAACTTTCCGGACTTTGTTCAAAACTCTCTTCAAATTGCAACTTACGGCCCAACAACACTTAAAGCATTAAAAGCGGCCAAATTAAACTCAAATATTGTGGCTCCATCACCTGAAGCACCATCAATTGCTAAGGCTTTACACAACTATTTCGAAAACAAATAGATATCGATCTTTATATATAATAATGGAAAATGGCAATCGACTGCGGTTTCAAAAGAGCGACAGAATCTGTTCTCTCATAAGAATATCCGAGATTTTTAGTACGGGATCAGTCGTTTATCATCACCCATTTAAGATATTTTACCTAAACTCTAACAGCAGTAAATCAAAAGTATTGATATCTGTCCCAAAACGACTGTTTAAAAGGGCAGTAGTCCGCAATCATATTAAGCGTAAGATTCGTGAATCATTAAGAGTACTGCAATTTCAGACCTTCTCGGAGAGAGGCGTAGATATGTGCATAATCTATACAGACAAAACCCTACCCGGGGAGTCAGGGTTAAATGATAAGATTAAAGATGTTCTGGAAAAAATTCGTAAAAGGGTTGAGATTTGCGCTCTCCCTACCACTGATTCTATTGATTAAATTTTACCAGTGCTGTATCTCTCCATTGAAACCGCAGAGCTGCAGATATTATCCGACATGCTCTGCATACTCGCTTGAGGCAGTAAAAAAACACGGCCCAGTAAGAGGTCTTTGGTTGTCAGTTAAAAGGATATTAAGCTGTAATCCTTGGGGAGGTAGTGGATACGATCCTGTTCCCTAACCCGCATTTTGATTTGAGAACCCAAAGCGTGACATAACTTTATCTATATCGGGCTCTCCCTTAGCAAGTGCAACTATCTCCTGTTTTGAAACCTCCTTAAGATTAAGCAGGACCAAACCATCAACGCAGTAGTTGAAATCTGGGTCTACATTATACGATACTATTTTGCAGTTTACCTTAAGATATTTCTTTACCAGAGTCGGAAGACGATACTCATTATTGCTGAGTCTCAGCAGAAATCTGTCAAACTTCTCTATGCTATCCATTTTATTATCGAGAAGATGATCCGGTGATGTTCTCAGGTAATCCGGGAAAAATGGATTTCTTGGGATTACATACTGGCCAAGTTCTCCCGCAGAGTGTTGTTTTTGGAGATAATAGATCATTAGGCTCCTATAAAACTTAGGATACCAGGAACTTATACTTACAGGGCCAAGAAGGTAATTAACCTCTCGGTTGTTGATGACAGAGTAAAAGAGACCTTTAATAAGTAGTACAAGAGGTAGCGCCTCCTTCTGATAGTCAAGCACGACAAAGGATCTTCCAAGTTCCAGAGACTGCTCAAGAATCTCCTCAAATGGCTTCTCGTAAGTGAATAGAGTCTGTGTATAGAACCCTTTAACCCCTTTTGCCTTCATAATCTCGTTACCAAACCCAAGACGGTACGCCCCTACAAGTCTTGTCTTTTGTTTATCCCACAATATGAGGTGCTTATAATAGTCGTCATACTCATCAAGATCCAGAGGTCTGCCTGTACCCTCTCCTACAGCTCTAAAAGCCTCTTCACGTCTTCTACCAAGTTCATGCATCATTAGAGGTATAGATTTAGAATCGGTAAGGTAGCAACTATAGTGTCCTGTAGTGAAAAGGTGCTTGTCAGGAGAGAGAAGGTTAATCTCTTTTTGCATTGCCCGTCTGTTTTTAGGAAGTGCTATAGGCTCTGTATCTTCTCTTTGCTGTTTAGAAACCACTTGTGGTATATTTGCCTCAAGTGAGTATGTTCTGGAGTAGAGCATCTTTCCAAGATCTTCAATATTTGAGATATCAGCAATCTCCGATTGAGAGACCGGCCGACCTATTGACATCTTAATACTCTTATTCCTTTTATTAAACATCTCTCCGGGAAGTCTTGCTGTTCGGAGCATGGGGTGTATCTTGCCTATCCAGTGAAAGAATCTTGAGTTTGTCCCGTGAAAATATACAGGTAGAACAGGAACATTTGCAATCTTAATTAACTTAATTATTGATGGTCTCCAATCCTTATCCCTTATAATAGATGTCCCATAGGTGGTCGAGACCTCTCCGGAGGGAAAAACGGCCAAAGACCCACCCTCTTTTATTGTTCTAAGGGCCATTCGTAAACCTGTAAAACTACTCTCAAGTTCCGGCATATCGGAAAATGGATTAACCGGGAAGAAGAAGTCGCTTATATTTGGAATCTTAAGCAATATGAAGTTTGAGAGAAATTTTATGTCCGGTCTAACAGAGCTGATGATGTGAAGAAGTGTAACTCCATCAACAGCACCATACGGGTGGTTTGACACCACAATAAAGGGACCCTCTTGCGGAATATACTCCATCTCCTTCTCATCTATCTCAAAAGAGATATTAAGCTCCTTTAAAAGAGCACCGGTGAACTCCCTCCCTTGAAAACCGGAAACGCGGGAATACTTTTTGTTGACTCTATTAAGCCCTGTAAGGGTCATAATAGCAGTAGCAAACATATCCCCAAAAACTCCGCGGAGTTTAAAAGCCTTTTTAATATCCGCTCCTGATACCAGTTTGTTTCCCATATTCAACTACAAATATAAGATATTTGTTACTTTTACAATATATACAGTTACACTTTAATCATATATGTCGAGTAATAATCTCAGAGCCGCTTTAAAAGAGAGGGTTAGAATGTTACCTGCGCTTCCGGGTATTTATCAGTTTCTTAACAAAGATGGTGTTGTAATATATATTGGTAAGGCAAAAAATTTAAAATCCCGGGTTTCTCAATACTTTAATTCAGAAGATGGATTAAGTATAAAGACCCGCGTAATGGTCTCCAGGATCTATGACTTTGAGCACACTATAGTTGAAAGTGAAGAGGATGCGCTACTGCTGGAGAACAATCTTATCAAGCAGTATCTTCCAAAGTATAATGTTATGCTTAAGGATGGAAAGACATATCCTTGGATTTGCATACGTAACGAACCTTTTCCAAGAGTCTATATAACCCGGAGAGTAATCAAGGATGGGTCCCGCTACTTTGGTCCATACAGCTCCGCAATGCATGCACATAATTTAATTGAGCTGGTATCCTCTCTATACTATTTAAGGGACTGTAACCTTAATCTTAGCAGTGAGGCAATATCACAAAAGAGATACAGGCCGTGCCTAAAGTATCATATTGGGAAATGTAAAGCCCCTTGTGACAAAAGGTTTACCTCTGAGGAGTATTTAAAACAGATTGAGAGGATAGAGTCGCTGCTTAAAGGTGAGGTCTCTGCACTAATACGTGAATTTAGAGAGAAAATGCAGGTTGCATCATCTGAACTAAAATTTGAGAGCGCTCAGCTTTATAAAGATAAGATTGAGCTTATCTCAAATCATAGCAACAGATCTCTTGTTGTTAGTCAAAGCATTACCAACGTAGATGTATTTTCTCTAATCTTTACAGGGAATATCGCTTTTGGAAACTATATACGAGTTGTCAACGGATATATTATTCAATCCCTTAATCTTGAATTTAGAATACCAATCGAGGAGAGTAACGAGAGTATCTTGTCGCTTTTCATCAATGAGATGCATACGAAGTTTTCTGACACTTCCCGAGAGATAATAGTTCGGTTTCTCCCGGACGTGGAGTTGCTGCAAAAAAAATGTCATATCCCCAAGAGAGGTGAAAAACTGGAGCTTTTACTATTGAGTGAGAAGAATGCACTTATGCTGCAGAGAGAGAAGCTAAAGCAGGAGGAGGCTCTGAGACCTGATGAGCACCGTAACCGTATTATGGAGAGTATTGCCAAGGATCTTGGGTTGAATTGCCCACCTTCACATATTGAGTGTTTTGACAATTCAAACATACAGGGTAAATATGCAGTTGCTGCGTGTGTCGTTTTCAAAAACGGAGTCCCAAGCAAAAAAGATTATCGCCTTTTCAATATAAAAAGGGTAACTGGTGCTGACGATTTTGCAACTATGAAAGAGGTAATAAATCGTAGATATACTAGGATAATTGATGAGAAGGGAGATCTGCCGTCACTTATTGTGGTTGACGGAGGAAGAGGGCAACTAAATTACGCATGGGATGCTTTAAGAGAGCTTGGCTTAGAGAAGAGTATTAGAATTATTGGAATTGCAAAAAGATTGGAAGAGATTATTGTGCCGGGAGACCCTCATCCTCTCTACTTAGACAAGAACTCCGTTACACTAAGAGTTCTTATGCACCTCAGGGATGAAGCACACCGTTTTGGAATCACTCACCACCGGAACAGAAGAAGCAAAGGTCAGATTGTGTCTGAGCTAAGTCAGATAAAGGGAATAGGAGCCAAAAACGAAGAGAAGCTTTTAAAGAGATACAAAAGCATAAGCAATTTAAAGAAAGCTGACTATAATGAGATTATCTCAATTATAGGTTCACGTGCTGCAAACTCTCTTTTTGACTATTTCGGGATAACTGAATCCAGGTAATCCATCCATTTATCGAGTTTGCCAGATAGAAGAGCCACATAATTACCATTAGTGCAGAATGGGCAACCCCCTCATAAAGTGCAATGGACCACATGATAACACTTATTATATTTACTGCAATCCATAGCACCCACTGCTCCATAAATCTTCTAACCATCAAAAACATTGCTGTTACCGACAATATTGTTGTAGCAGAATCTTTTAGGGGTTGCGGATCGTTAAAATAATTCAAAATAACTGCACCTGCTGAGACACTTATCACCGAAAAGATAATCAGAGTTATCCTCTCTCTGCTTTTCATTCTTCTTGCATACACAGTAACAGACTCTAAATCTTGGCGTTTACCAATCCAGCTATACCATCCTATAAATTGCATGGGGAAGTAGTAAAGGGCATTTAATGCAGCATCCCCGTATAGATTTGCCTTAAATGCGATCCATGCATATAGAGACACATTTATAATCCCGAAGAGGTAATTTAGGATATTTCCCCTTGCAACAAGAACAACACAGATAACTCCGGAGACAGCTGCAACTGACCCTATAAAATCCAGCTCCGCTTCCATTACGGAGAATATTAGATTTACAGAGATAATACCGACTATAAGTATCCAGTCAAAAGGTCTTAATGTGTTTATTTTCTTAAAGTGTATCATCGAGTGGTAATTAGAATTATAGTGGGGTTCTAAATAGAAACTCTGCAAAAGATCTCTTTTCGGATGTTGCTCCCACCCTTACCCCTATTGAGAGGGGATAAGAGATGCCAAGCAGATTAACATCAAGAATTAGATCTGATCCATATGAGAATAGTCTCTCATCACTTCGGAGACCTCTGTTGTAAAAAAACTGAGAAAATGGAACAAGCATAACTCTCTTTATATACAAAAGTGATGTGATAGAGATATCTTTTGTAAGTAGTGGAAATGCATATTCGAGAGATAGTGATGTAGCAAGTTTACTGTCTCTCTCCACCACGCCTCTAGGAAAAGATATAATATTATTCAACAGATAGTTCTTGCCCCGATGCAACTGTTTCTGAATTGCAAATGAGGCACGTATGCCGTGACCCGAAACAATTCCCGGTGAAAAAGCATAAATTGATGAATAGAGAAGTGATCCGAAATTCTCTCCGGAGAGTGGCAGAGTAGAGAATTGAAGATTCAACCCTGCTCCCAGTCTGGGAAAGTAATCTCTTTGAGAGAGGTTTAAAACCCTGTAAAGCGATACCCGAAGATTTAGATGTTGATAGTTTGAGAATCTCTCCTTTTTATGCGAATAAAATGAGTCATTGGTATATCTCCATAAAACTCCGGGAATAACACCGCTGCTCCAGCCCTCTCTATTAAATCTTAAAGGGGCATATAACAATAGCTGAGTATTTAGATAAGGAGAGCCGGGAATAGTATCTCTTACCTGAACTGTTCGGGAGTCCTGCGAGCTGCTCAGTGTTAACATATACCTCTCTCTCCTGTTGATATCTGCTTTTAGTTCAATAACAGGGAAGGTCCCTCTGTAAGAGAGGTTAAGATATCCTGAATGCAACCCTCTGTTCCAAGAGTATCCTACCATTGCATCTGCAGTTCCAAGCGTGTTCTGCGAGTATAGGATAAACCCTGGAGAGACAAGATCATAAACACTCTCATAGGTGAGGTTTTTTATTTTGTCTATATTATAGAAAACCGGAGCCCATGAGTGGATTTTAAAAAGATTCAGACCTTTACGGAATCGTTTGGAGGGGTAATCCAATTTATGCGGAACTCTAAGTGTGTCGGCATTAAAGCCGGCTCCAAGACTCAAATAATCTGCAATTTTATCCTTTGAGGGTTTATTAAAGGATGATACTCTCCACATCAATGAGTCTTTATGAGCTTTGACAACATTATAACCAAGATGTGTGTAGTCGGAGTACAAAAAGTGATCTCCATCCTGAGAAACTGATAGAGATGTGATATCAAACCTGCTGTTTGTTAACTGTCTAAGCAATTTTTGAGCAGGATTATATATATAAATGTTGTTAAGGCCATCCAATGCGGAGATAAACCAAAGATCTCCATCTCTGCTTCTGAGGTGGCTTATATTTTTTGACTGAGGCTCTATCTCCGGCTCCCATCTACCGACTGTTCTGTCATACCTGTATAAGCCCAACCCCATATCTCCGGAAGAGGTTGCATATATAACTCCATTTACAAATATAGCCTCCTTAAGCTGACCATTATCAGGGGCATGAATCACTTCAATAACCGAGTAATCCTCACCTGAGAGAAGAGTAAGATTTGATGATCCCTTAATCGGGTAAGATATAACAAGCACTATCTTACCGTCAGAAGAGAAAGATGGGTTAAACAGACTCTCACCCTTTGTATGTCTTTGACTTTTACCGCTTTTGAAATCATATGAGAAGATATCCGAATAGCTCTCCAGCTCCCATCTGGCAGATTGAATATACTCGGTCCAAACAAGCTTATCCTTATATATAAATGGAGGAGAGCTTACTCTTCCCATATATTTTATAAATCTCTCTTCCTTACCCACCCCATCTTCATTGACCTCCTCAATTTCTACCAACTGTGCTACTCTCTCCAGATCTCTCTTTATCGCAATTACACTTTTTCCCTTAAAGAAGAGCGGATCTGTATAGGATGTATACTCTCTCTTATCCGCGTTTATAATCTTATACGGTGTAAATGGAGCCCTTGCAGAGTCCTCTGCCTGCCATATCGCTGTAAGGATCCTCTTCATTTCACCGAAATTCTCTCTCTTGTCGAGAGATGTGTATCTCTTGTAAGCCTTGTTATCTGCATTTATGTCATAAAATCTTGAGACGATATAGTCTAAAGACTCCCCTTGTGCCATATAATTACCGGAATTAAACCTGATAAAGGAGCAGTACATATAGCCGAAACTATAAACATCAGGGACAAAATCTCTGTATGATCCCATTGTCCAACGATTCCAGTTTCTGAAATCTCCATTAAGAAAAGCTGCCCGGAAATACTTTAAGTGACCCGGATCACGTCCTCTACCGGCAGATGTCAGCTCTGTTTCGCTAACAACCGCATCGCCTTCAAGTCTCCATCTACTCATAAAGACTCCTGCTCCAATTGCTGTAGCCTGCTCTCCAATGAGCCAGCTCAAAGGTTTGAATATCCCCTTTTCAAATTTGGTTATCTGTCCAAGATGTCTTAATTCATGAATTATAAGATGCTTATCCCAGTTATTTATATAGTCATCGTTTGCCGGGGGTCGTGTTATCAGCTCAATCCTTTTTGGAGCAACCCCTACCATTCCATTGCTTATAACAGTGTATGGGTGTAGTACAATATCTATCTTTTTTGGATTTGAGTTAAGTGATAACATTACCGGCTCTCTTAATGCCTCGAGGAGAAATGTATATCTTTTTGCAAGAGAGTCTGCAATCTCAGGATATATAACCCTGTAATTATCTGTCTCTATTTTTCTCCATTTAGCCTTTGCCGGATCACTCCCAATAGTATAAAATTGAGAAGTTGCATTTATTGTTACAAAAATGTTAAATAGTGTCAGTAGGAGTAACAGTTTATGCGCTCCTCTGTTTGTGGTGTTTATAATTTTAATACTTAGCAATGCTCTCTTTTTGGTTGGACGAAGGTAGTAAAAAGCAATTAATTTTTTGAGCAGCTTAATTATATCATATATATTTGCAGCAAAATACAGCCGGAAATAAATGGAAATAGCTTATCAGATTTTAAAAGTTCTCGGCTCGCTTGGTCTTTTTCTTTATGGAATGACACTATTAAGCGAGGGCCTTCAGAAAGTTGCCGGAGATAAAATGCGCAGCATACTTGCTGCAATGACATCCAACTCTTTTAAAAGAGTTCTTACCGGCCTTTTTATCACCGCAATTATTCAGTCTTCAAGTGCAACAACCGTTATGGTTGTCAGCTTTGTAAATGCAGGTCTACTCTCGCTTGCCCAATCTGTGGGAGTGATAATGGGTGCAAACATCGGAACAACGGTAACTGCGTGGATAATCTCTCTTTTAGGATTCAAGGCAGACATCTCTGTCCTCTCTATTCCACTTATAGGTTTTGGATTTGTATTTATGATGTCCAAATCTAAGAAGAGAAAATCGATTGGAGAGCTTATTATTGGTTTTGCACTACTATTCCTTGGTCTGAGCTTCCTTAAGAACTCTGTGCCTGATCTTAAATCTACACCGGAGGTTTTAGAGTTCCTCAAAGAGTGGACAAGCTTCGGATTCTTCTCTGTGATTATTTTTGTGATTATTGGCACATTGCTCACAATTGTACTACAATCTTCGAGTGCAACAATGGCTCTGACACTTGTAATGTGCAGCTATGGCTGGATCCCTTTTGAGATTGCAGCAGCTATGGTTCTTGGAGAGAATATCGGAACAACAATTACAGCTAATATTGCGGCAGCAGTAGCAAATGTATCCGCTCGAAGGGCAGCTCTCGCACATACTGTCTTTAATCTTTTTGGAGTTACATGGGTTCTTATCTTTTTTACTCCTATACTTAAACTTGTATCAATTATCACCGTTGGTTTTGGTGCCGGAAATCCTTTTATGGATAGCGCTTCAACACTCTATGGCGTATCGTTCTTACACACTCTGTTTAATTTGACAAATACCCTGTTACTCGTATGGTTTACACCTCAGATTGTGAAACTAGTAAGCTATGTTATAAAGGCACCAAAAACTGAGGAGGTTTTCCGTTTACAGTTTATTCAGGGGGGTATTCTTAGCACAGCAGAGCTCTCCCTTACTCAGGCAAAAGAGGAGATTATTAATTTTGCCCGGCTGGGTCAGAGGCAGTTCGAATATGTAAGAACTGCTATTAAAGATTGTGATAAAGAGAGTTTTGAAGGACTATTCACCAAGCTTGAGAACTACGAGCAGATTACAGATCGGGTTGAGTTAGAGATTGCAAACTACCTCAACAGCATCTCCGAAGGGGAGATTAGTGAGGAGAGCGCAAGGCGTATACAGGCCATGTACACTATAATAAGCGAGATAGAGAGCATCGGCGACTCAGGATATAATATTGCGAGAATTCTTCAGAGAAAAAAGGTCTATAACAGCAAATTCGATCAGGAGATGGTAAAAAAGTTAGACCATATGCTTGATCTTTTGGATAATGCATTTAAGCATATGATCTATAATCTTGAGCTGGGCTACACTAAGATAAGGAACATTGCAAATGCAGAAGATGCAGAGAACTCTATCAACGAATACAGAAACCATCTTAAGGAGGAGCATCTGCTTAACCTTGAGAAAAATGTGTATAACTACCAGACCGGCGTTTTCTATATGGATGTTGTAGCAGAGTGCGAAAAAGTTGGTGACTATATCATAAACGTCTCAGAGACTATTATAGAAATTCAATAAGTTGTCGACATGAAAGGATTTTTAACAGTAATTCTGCTTTTATGCAGTATCTATTCATACCCGCAAAACGACTCCATAATACTCATAGATGGCGGGTGGAACAGAAGTGAAATATCTCCGGGAGTTGTACACCATGTGATCCATTTCTCCCGAAACGAACTCTTCTCATCTTCTCAGTTCATTAATATTCTTGAAATTGAGGCTGGTAAGGGAAGGGTTTTAGGAATATTGCCAAGCCCTGTTCTTAAGGAGACAAGCCTCTTAGCTAAAGAGGTTGGTGCAGTAGCTGCAATAAATGGCTCATTTTTCAAGTTCAACTACGAGCACAATACAGTTGATTATAATTCTGTAGACTACATTCGCAAAGGTGGAAGAGAGCTTGCACCCAACACCTACACAGGAAGCAGCAGAGCAATGCATCAGAGAGGAGCCTTGGCACTATATGGCGGAGAGCTCTATATTCTAAAAGCAGATGAACTTAAAAGCTGGGAGGTGTATATTCAGGCAGAGGAGGTTCTTACTTCGGGTCCGTTACTTAGGGTTGCCGGGAGAGATGAAGCTCTTGAAAATTCATCATTCTATACAACCAGACATCCCAGAACTGCCGTAGCAAAATTAGAGAACGGCAACATACTTCTTTTCACTGTTGATGGCAGATCAGAGAGTTCTAACGGAATGACATTAGAGGAGCTTCAGAAGACGCTCAGATGGCTGGGAGCAAGAGACATCCTTAATCTTGACGGAGGAGGTTCCACTACCATGTTTATCGAAGGAAGGGGTAGTAACGGAGTTGTTAACCATCCTACAGATAATAGGAAATTTGATAATCTGGGAGAGAGAAAGGTTGCAAATATCGTTTTTGTACGATAAACACTTAACATATGGGTAAAAGAGCTCTTTTCGTTTATACCCACCTCTCTACTTTTGTAAAAGGAGATTTGGAAATACTCTCCCGTCACTGTATAGTAGATCAATACAGGGTAGAAAACACACCTAAGATGAAGCTTCCATTGTCTCTTATTAAGCTCTTTTTCTACCTTCTGTTAAACATCCGCAAATTTGATGTAATCTATATCTGGTTTGCTGACTACCACTCTTTTCTGCCGGTTCTGTTTTCAAGAATAACCGGTAAACGCTCAATGATTGTTATTGGAGGATACGATATTTGCAGAGAGAGAGAGTACCGGTACGGAAGTCTGTCATCTCCTTTAAGATCATTTATGGCACTAACTTCAATAAAACTTGCATCATTAAACCTCTGCGTCTCCAATAATATCCGGAGGGTGGTTAAAAGCATAGCACCCAAAAGCAACTCAACCCTTCTGTATAACGGAGTAAATATTTCAACTACATTTTTCAAGGAGAGGGAGAGTACTATCGAAAATGATAGTTTTAGCAAAGATCAGGAGAGCATCCTGGCACAAGATAGAATTGACTTTCTTTGCGTCGCACTAACAAACTCTATCCAGGCATTCTATATTAAAGGTATAGATCGCTACATCCGAATTGCAAGTAGTATGGAAGATAAGAGTTTTGTCTTGATTGGTTGTAATCCTGATGTACTAAAAGGCTCCGGTTTCACGATCCCATCAAATTTGACAGTTATACCGGCAATTGAGCACTCTATGCTAAAAAACTACTATAAACGGACCAGGGTCTATTGCCAGTTTTCAAGGAGGGAGAGCTTCTCTCTTTCACTTGCAGAGGCAATGCTCTTTAATTGTGTACCTGTAGTTACCAACGTTGGAGGGATGCCAGAAGTAACGGGAGGAGTGGGCCTCATTAAAGAGGGAGACAATATAGATGAGCTTAGGTGCTCACTTTTATCAGCACTTAAAGAGGCTTCGGAGCCTTTTAAAGATTATTCAAAAGCTGTTTTGGATAACATCTCTCCCAAATTTGAAAATAGCACAGGAGATAACTTTGAGACTGTCTACAGGAGAAGAGTTCTTGAACACTTTACAATTGAGAAGAGGGAGCGGGAGCTAATTAAGATTCTTTTTGGTTAGCCATATCTTAAAAACAAAAAAGAGGGGTCAAAATATAGTTTTGAACACCCTCTTAATGTTGACCTACCAGGATTCGAACCTAGACTGACTGAACCAAAATCAGTAGTGCT
>CAZCXB010000031.1:0-13697 GCA_964502485.1 uncultured Muribaculaceae bacterium
GTTCCGTTTGGGGAGTGCAAAGGTAAGCATCTTTTCTTATTTCGCAAATAAATCTAGCTTTTTTTTGATAAAAACTATATAAAAATTCTCTTCCTAAGAAAGAATACCTATTATATTGGATAGGGACCTTGCCAAGGTTTGTGGACACGATAATAATTCATACCTTTGGCGACGAATTAGCAAAAACTTACCATGGAGTCCGGCAAAATTGTAATTATTCCAACTTACAACGAAAAAGAGAACATAGAAAAGATCATCAGAGCTGTTAATTCTTTGAAAGATCGCTACCATATTCTAATTATTGACGATGGTTCTCCCGACGGAACAGCAGAGATAGTAGAAAAAATGCAGCAAGAGTTTCCTGACTCGCTTTTCATGATTAAACGAAAAGGGAAGTCGGGACTTGGGTCAGCATATATTGCCGGTTTTAAATGGTCGGTAAATAGGAGTTATGATTATATATTCGAGATGGATGCAGATTTTTCTCATAACCCGGATGATCTGCCGAAACTATATAATGCTTGTGCTAATGGAGCAGATCTGGCTATCGGCTCACGTTACTGTAACGGAGTGAGTGTTATAAACTGGCCTATAGGTAGGGTTGTAATGTCTTACTTTGCATCAAGTTATGTGCGTAGAGTTCTTGGTATGAAAATCTATGATACAACTGCCGGGTTTAAGTGTTACAAAAGAGAGGTGCTGGAGAGTATAGATCTTGAGAAGATTCGTATGAAGGGTTATGGATTCCAGATTGAGATGAAATACAATACGTTCAAGCTTGGATTTACTATAAAGGAGGTGCCGATAATTTTCGTTGATAGAACTGAGGGGACCTCAAAGATGAGCAGCGGAATCTTTGGAGAGGCATTCTGGGGTGTAATAAAAATGAGATTCAGAAAAATAAAACCGGCCGTGAGATAACCATAGGAACACTGACTTTGGATATATATAAGTATAGATAATATTATGAGTTTAGAGTATCTAAATAGTTCTGATAATCTGATCATTAAAGGTGGAACTATCGTAAATGAGGGAATTCTACAAAAGGCAGATATACTTATCTCCGGCAGTAAAATCGTAAAAATTTTAACAGAGGATGACTCTTCCCTCTTTAACGTAAGGGTGATTGATGCCCAGGGGATGATTGTAATCCCCGGAGTTATTGACGATCAGGTTCATTTTCGTGAGCCGGGAAACACTCATAAGGGGACAATAGCCAGCGAGAGTGCTGCAGCTGTACTTGGAGGTGTCACCTCATATATGGATATGCCAAACAATAATCCCCCATCTATAACAATTCAATCTTTAGAGTACAAAAACAGTATTGCAGCAAATGAGTCTTACGCAAACTACTCATTCTATCTGGGAGCATCCAACGAAAACATAGATCAGATAACAATTGCAGATCCTACTGAGATTTGCGGTTTGAAGATCTTTATGGGATCATCTACCGGGAATATGCTTGTTGATAACCCAGACTCTCTTGAGAGGATCTTTTCGTCATCTCCGCTTCTTATAGCAACACATTGCGAAGATGAGAGCATCATAAAGAGGAATCTGGCAGATGCCGTAGAAAAATATGGTCATGAAAATATCCCTTTTAATGAACATTGCAACATAAGAGACCGGCAATCGTGTATTAAATCGACTGCTAAAGCAATTGACCTTGCAAAAAGGCACAACTCCAGGCTCCATATCCTACATATATCAACCAGGGAGGAGATTGAAATGATAAAAGAGGCTCATAAGAGCTTTCCAAAAATTACCGGAGAGGTATGTGTTCACTACATGTTATTGGATAACAGCATGTATGACAAGTTGGGTAGTAAGATGAAATGCAACCCATCAATTAAAGAGATTAGAGATAGAGAGGCAATTATTGAGGCTGTAAAAGATGGTACTATTAAGGTTGTTGCAACAGATCACGCTCCACACACCATTGAAGAGAAGTCGGGCAATTATATGAGCTCTCCTTCCGGTCTTCCTCTGGTCCAACACTCACTTCAAATTATGTTAGAGCTGCATACTAATGGAATTTTTACTATTCATGAGGTTGTGGACAGAATGTGTCACTCACCTGCGTTAAATTTCAGAATCGAGAAGAGAGGTTTTATCAGAGAGGGATATTATGCAGATATTGTTTTGGTAGACATGAACAAAGAGGACTCTATAAGCACAATAAAACCGGCCTATTTGTGCGGATGGTCGCCATTCAAAGGAAAAGTCTTTGGATCTTCTGTTGTTCACACCTTTATAAATGGGGTACAGGTTGTTGCAAACGGAGAGCTAACCGGCAAAAAAGCTGGGAAGCGACTAAAATTTGAAAAATAGGATATCAAAATATGCCAAATAAAAAATTCGTTATTTATATCTCTGTAATAACTGCAGTAGTTCTATGGGGCTTCTCTTTCATCTGGACAAACTCTCTTCTTTTACAGGATTTTCCTGTCTACTCACTGGTTTTTTTCCGGATGACCATTGCAGCAATATTATTGTCAATAATATCATTCTCGGCAAAAAAAATTGAGAAAGTACATAAACAAGACCGTGGATGGTTTCTTCTGCTTGTACTGCTTGAGCCCTTTATCTACTTTATTGGAGAGACCTTTGGTCTTAAGATTATTAACTCTCCTACCCTGGGTTCAATCATTATCTCTACAATACCAATTTTTGCACTTGTGGCAGGAGTTACATTCTATAAAGAGAGAGTTACCGCCATTAATATATTTGGTATCTCAATAACGCTACCGGGAATTTTGCTGGTTGTATTTGAAGGAGGAGCAATTGATGTAACACACTACACAGGAATAATACTGCTTTTTATAGCAGTATTCTCTGCGGTTGGATACTCAGTTGTTGTTAAGAAACTGGCAAGCAGATACAACAGCTATACTATAGTCACCTATCAGCATATTCTTGGTGCACTCTACTTTCTTCCTCTATTCCTATATAACGACTTCTCTTCGTTTACCTTTAAATCCTTGACATCTGATATATTAATGCCCCTCTTTTACCTCTCGGTTCTCTGCTCGGGTGTTGCATTTATACTCTTTATAAACTCCATTAAAATCCTTGGAATTGCACGAGCCAATATCTTTACATCACTTGTTCCCGTTGTATCTGCCTTTGGGGCTTATATATTAGGTCATGAGATGATGAATATAAGGAAGGTAGCAGGAATAGTAATAGTCGTTTTAGGTGTAATTATTGCTCAGAGGCAAAAAAAGACAAAACCTGAGAAACTATAATCCTTTAAGTGTCAATTGAATTCTGCCCCTTTTTAAATCTACGTCAAGTACCTTCACTGTAAGTTGTTGCTGTAGTTTTACCACTTCTGATGGGGTTGATATGTATTTATCAGCCAGCTGGGAGATGTGAATAAGACCATCCTGTTTGATTCCAATATCAACAAATGCCCCAAAATTGGTAACATTTGTCACAATCCCGGGAAGGAGCATTCCAACTTTCAAATCCTCTATTGTGTGTACATCCGGAGCGAACTCCATCACATTAGCAACTCTTCTTGGGTCTCTGCCGGGTTTTGAGAGCTCCTCCATAATATCGTTAAGAGTTGGTAATCCAGCTTCATCCGAAACATATCTGTTGATATCTATCATTTTCCGAACTTCACTCTCCCCAACAAGCTCTTTGAGAGATCTTCCCAAATCCCTGGCAATCCTCTCAACGAGAGGGTATCTTTCGGGGTGTACAGCTGAGTTATCCAAAGGGTTTAAACCGCCAGGAATTCTCAAAAAGCCTGCGCTCTGTTCAAATGCCTTGGAACCCAATCTTTTTACCTTTAACAGATCCAATCTGGTTTTAAATGGTCCATTCTCTCTTCGGTATTCAATAATATTCTGTGCAATTGCCGGTCCGATTCCTGACACATAACTGAGCAGATGCTTACTTGCAGTATTAAGGTTTACACCAACCCTGTTCACACAGCTTATCACAGTATTGTCAAGCATCTCCTTTAATAACACCTGATCAATATCGTGCTGATACTGTCCTACTCCAAGTGACTTGGGATCTATCTTAACCAATTCTGCCAATGGGTCCATTACTCTTCTGCCAATTGAGACTGCCCCTCTAACAGTTACGTCATAATCGGGAAACTCCTCCCTTGCAACGGAAGAGGCCGAATAGATTGAAGCACCATCTTCGCTTACCGAATAGACTTGAAGTCCGGCAGGCATAGGAATCTTCCTAATAAAGTTCTCTGTCTCCCTGCTTGCTGTACCGTCACCAATTGCAATTAACTCTATCTTATATGACTCAACCAGATTCGAAATCTTTTTAATAGCCATTATCTTTTCATTAACAGGTGGGTGCGGATAGATTGTATCGTTGTGCAAAAGCTCTCCCTGAGCACTAAGACAAACTACCTTACATCCCGTTCGAAAGCCAGGATCAATCGCGAGCACTCTCTTCTGACCGGCAGGTGCTGCGAGTAAAAGAGCTGTCAGATTCTCTCCGAACACCTTTACAGATTCAAGATCTGCCCTCTCTTTGGCCATCCTAAGAACCTCATTCTCTATTGATGGATGGAGAAGTCTTTTATAAGAGTCCTCAATTGCTGTATCAATGTTTTGTCTGCAACTATGAGATACCTTTTCCGAATTACGATAGAGCTCTTTTTTTATGATATTAAGAGAGTACTCTCCTTCGACCTCCAGCTTTATACTAAGATGTCCCTCTTTTTCACCTCTTAAAATAGCTAAAACTCTATGAGAAGGCATATTAGAGATATTGCCACTGAATTCGAAATAATTTCTGAATTTACTCGACTCCTCATCATCTGTTTTAAGTCCTCTCTGCTGCTTTGAAACTATCTTTGCATATCTGTTATACTGAGAGCGGAGAGACTCCCTGATAACAGGTTTTTCACTTATCCTCTCGGCGATTATATCTCTTGCACCTGACAGTGCATCCTGGGTTGTTAAAACCTCTTCATTAATAAAGCTCTCTGCCAGTGCATCACAGTCTTTAACCGACATTTCCATAATCTTATCTGCAAGTGGCTCCAGCCCTCTCTCTTTGGCAATCCCAGCCTTTGTCCTTCGTTTAGGTTTGAAAGGGAGGTATATATCTTCCAGTCTATTGGGGTCAATACAACTCTCAATAGCACTCTTTAAATCCGGAGTTAACCTCTCCTGCTCCTCAATACTTTTAAGTATGGCAGTTTTTCTTTTATCAAGTTCTTCAAATCTGGTAACTAGATATTTTATTTCTGTAATTTGAACCTCGTCCAGACCACCTGTTCTCTCTTTTCTGTATCTTGAAATAAAAGGGATGGTGGCACCATCATTAAACATCTCAATACAGTGTTCAACTTGCCATACTGCAACAGATATGGTTTTGCAGATATGGTCCAGATAGATTTTATTCATGTGATACTTGTTGTAATTGATCTCTGTATGCAGAGAAGATTTTTGATTTGGATACAAAGCCCATATAGATGCCGTTTTCATCTACTACAGGAAGATTCCATGCTCCGCACTTTTCAAATTTTTTCATAACACTCTCCATCTTATCGCTAATTAAAACAGTATCCGGAGGCTCCTTCATAAGACGGGTAACTTCAGTTTTATCGTATAATTCTCTCATAAACATAATCTCTCTTAAGTCATCCAGAAGAATTATACCACACAGGAGTCCCTTTTCGTTGACAACCGGAAAAATATTTCTCTTAGAATTGGCAATTATTTTTACAAGATGAGAGAGTTTAGACTCAGGAGAGACAGATGAGAAATCTGTTTCGATATGATCTCTCGTTTTAAGCAGGGTAAGAACAGCCTTATCGCTATCGTGTGTAAGCAACTCACCATCTTTAGCTATACGTTTTGTATAGATAGAGTAAGGTTCGAACGATCTTATAGTAATAAAAGATACTATTGATGTGATAATAAGCGGCATAAGCAGTACATATCCACCTGTGATCTCTGCTATCAGAAAAATAGCTGTAAGAGGAGCCTGCATTACACCCGCCATAAGCCCGGCCATTCCAACAAGAGCAAAATTTGCCTCAGGCAACTGATAAAAGCCAATAAGATTAATAAAGCGACTTAGTACAAAACCGGTGATCCCCCCTATAAAGAGTGTAGGACCAAAAGTACCTCCGACACCTCCACCGGCATTTGTAAACGACATAGCTAGCACCTTAAAAAAAATTACTGAAGCAAAAAAGAGTAGTACAAACCAATCATTTTTAAGTAAATCCCCAAATATATTTGGTCCGATTGCACTGTCAGCATCACTATTAAGAAGTGCTGTTAAAGACTCATAACCCTCTCCATACAAAGGTGGAAAGATAAAAATGAGAAAGCCTATTGATACTGCCGAGAATGCCCAACGTTTATAAGGATTAAGAATACTCTTAACTCTCTCCTCAACAAAGAGTGTAGTCCTCGTAAAGTAAAGTGAGATAAAGCCGCAAACCACTCCAAGAAGTATATAGTAGGGTATATTTCCGATAAAAAAACTCTCAATACTGTTGCTGAAGACAACCGAGTCTCCAAGAAAGAGAAAGGATACTGTTGCAGCTGTGACTGCGGAGACAAGTAAAGGGAGCATTGATGTCATTGAGATGTTGAACAGAAGTATCTCAAGAGTAAATAGAATACCTGCAAGAGGTGCCTTGAAGATCCCTGCAACTGCACCTGCAGCTCCACATCCCAATAAAATGGTCATATGCTTATATGACAAACCCAATACTCTTGCTATATTTGAGCCAATAGCCGCACCGGTATAAACAATAGGAGCCTCAGCACCGACTGAGCCTCCAAAGCCTATTGTAACAGAGCTGGCAGCTACAGATGACCATGTGTTATGAGATTTAATCTTTGAATCGTTCTTCGATATTGCAATCAGTACCTTGGTAACACCGTGACCTATGTTCTCTTTGATAACATACTTTACCAACAGGAAAGCTATTAACATTCCTACCCCGGGGTAGATCAGATATAACGAACTCTCTGCTGTTGTATCGAACCAACCTCTCAAAAACCAGGAAAAAAGGTGGACAAGATGCTTTAGAGTAATGGCTGCAAGTCCGCTGAGGAGACCTGTTATAAAAGCAAGCACCAGGAGCATCCTACTCTCCGGCAGCTTTATAAGCAAACTTGCAAATCTCTTTATTAACTTAGCCATTGTAAAACTTCATCCACGAAATTACAAAAAAAGCTGAATAAAAATTCAGCTTAGCTTATAATTGACTTTTTATTCACTAATCATCAGACTCTTCCTCCTCTGTAAATGCAGAAGATGAATCGTCATCCGGAAACTCATCAGGATCACTTCCATCGTCATCACCTCCACCACCAAAGAGACCCCTTTCGAGATCTTCGTAATCATCAATCTTAACATCTACCTTAACAAGATATATTGCATCCGGAACTTCAAGTGATATTGCATAGAAAAAAGATCCGTCAGGTTTTTCTACCTTAAAAACCTCTCCCATATAATCTGCATATCCTCTTGGATACTTCTCTTTAAAAGCGGACAAAAGATCCGGGCTCAAATTAGCATAACTGATAACTGCACGTCTTTTTGCAGATCGCTCAGGCGGGATCTCTTTTCCTTTTGGTTTGTTACTCATCTTCTCCATATATAATTTTCTGCTATTCAAATTGGGCTGCAAGTATAATGCAATTTTTTCTAAAAAAAACCTCTTTTTTCAGAATTTGTTGAAAAAAAATGATTTTTGTTTTCTCTTATTATCCGGACTCCTCTCAACGAAAATATTTTTCATGGTTTTTGGATCAATTCCTGTATAGTATGCTACCGAAGATCGAGTCATAGGAGTTGGTGTAAAATCCTGTACCTGTTCGAGTTGTATATTTTTTAATGCCGGATTAGAAGCTAATAACCTCATCTCATTCATTGAGCATCCCGGATGTGAAGATATAAAATATGGAATTAACTGATATCTTTTTTCTCCAATTTTATTGATACGCTCAAACTCCTCCTTGAGAAAAATAAACGAGGAGAAAGATGGTTTACCCATTGCCTTAAGGACCTTCTCCTCTGTATGCTCAGGAGCAACCTTTAATCTTCCGGATGTATGATTGATTATCAACTCTCTGAGATACTCCTTTCCATCTTTGTCTATATAGCAGTTGGCATTCATAAAGAGATCGTACCTTATACCGCTTGAGACAAAACACTTTTTAATCTCTTTTATTTTGGCTGCATCCTTATATAAGTTAAGCAGCAATCTATGTGAGTTATTCAAATTACTGCATAGCTTAGGGTATATACAGCTATCTCTTTTACACTTTTTACACAACTCAATATCTCTTCCCTTCATTCCATACATATTGGCAGTAGGACCTCCTATATCAGAAATATACCCCTTGAAATCCTCCTCTTTAGAAACTCTGCTAAGCTCTCTTAGAATCGATTCAGGAGATCTTGAGTGAACGAACTTACCCTGATGTGCAGATATTGTACAAAAACTGCAGGAACCAAAGCACCCCCTGTGCGTATTTACAGAGAACTTAATCATCTCAAATGCAGGTATGTGTTTATCTTTGTAGCGATAATGAGCTCTTCTCATATATGGAAGATCGTAGTAGAGATCAATTCCTCCATCTTCAGGTGTCTCAAAAGGTGGATTTACATGAACAAACTTACCCATACAAGGCTCAATAATTAAGGCAGGATAATAGTTATTTGACTCTGCTTCTATTATTCTAAAATTCTCGACAAATCTCTTTTTATCTTTTATGACATCTTCGAATGAGTGAAGAATTATTGTATTAGTATTGTTTGAATTAGAGGAGTCGGATATATAAGCAGTTTGTGGAATATCGCACAAATCTTCTTTACTTCCACCACTCTCTATTATCTCTGCAACCATTTTTACTGACCTCTCCCCCATTCCGTAAATAAGAATGTCAGCTCCCGATGCAAAGAGAACAGAGGGCATAACTCTATCCTCCCAATAGTCATAGTGCGCCAAACGCCTCAGAGAGGCCTCTACTCCTCCAATTACTACAGGAGTTTGTGGGTAGAGCTCTTTAAGAATCCTTGAATATACCGTAACAGCATAGTCAGGACGCTGTCCCGCCTTTCCTTCCGGAGTGTAGGCATCATTACTGCGTAATCTTTTTGCGGCAGTGTAGTGATTAACCATAGAGTCCATTACACCTGAGTTTACACCAAAAAAAAGACGCGGTTTACCCAGTTTCTTAAAATCTCTAAGGTCATCTCTCCAGTTAGGCTGGGGTACAATTGCAACCCTATATCCAAGACTCTCAAGGTAGCGCCCGATTACAGCTGTTCCAAAAGATGGATGATCAATATAGGCATCTCCTGTGAAGAGGATTACATCTATGTAGTCCCAGCCCAACAGATCAACCTCCTTTTTTGATGTTGGCAGAAAACCTCTGTTTTGTATAACCATTCTACATTCTTTCCGGCAAAGAGATTCCAAGAATACCCATAGCTTTCCTCAATACTTTAGAGATTGTATCTATCAGAACAAGTCTCTGACATTTTAACGAGAGATCCTCCTCTTTAAGGATTGAAACTTCGTGGTAATATTGGTTGAACTCCTTTGCAAGCTCATATGCATAATTTGCGATTATTGCCGGTGAATGCTCCCTTCCCGCCTCTCTTATTTTATCCGGGAAATTATTGAGCTGCTTGATAATCTCTATCTCCTTTCCGTTAAGAGGAGCACCGGTAATCTCTGCTTTCAAATTCAGTTCTGTCGCTTTTCTTAAAATCGAACGAATTCTTGTGTGAGTATATTGAATAAAAGGCCCTGTATTACCATTGAAATCAATAGATTCCTTAGGGTCAAACAACATTGTCTTTTTAGGATCTACCTTAATGATAAAATATTTAAGAGCGCCTAATCCAAGTGTAGAGTAGAGCTCCTCCTTCTCAAGGTTATTCATACTCTCGAGCTTGCCAAGTGCAACAGATGTATCTCTTGCAGTTGAAACCATATTCTCGATTAAGTCATCGGCATCTACAACAGTACCCTCTCTCGATTTCATCTTCCCTTCCGGGAGCTCTACCATGCCGTATGAGAGATGATATATAGAGTCGTACCACTCAAAACCAAGCTTTTTTAAAAGAAATTTAAGAACTTGGAAATGGTAATTCTGTTCATTACCAACTACATAAATATGCTCATTAAAGGAGTACTCATTGAATCTCTGATGAGCCGTCCCCAGATCCTGAGTCATGTATACAGAAGTACCGTCAGAACGTAAAAGTAATTTTTCATCAAGTCCGTCTGAGGTGAGATCACACCAGACTGATCCATCCTCCTTTTTATAGAAGACACCTTTCTCAACTCCATCGTTTACAAGTTTTTTTCCTAGCAGATAAGTTTGAGATTCATAATATATCTTATCGAAAGAGACTCCAAGTCTGTTATATGTTGAATCAAAACCTTCATAGACCCAACCATTCATTGTTTTCCAAAGATTGACGACGCTACTGTCACCCATCTCCCACTTAACAAGCATATCCTGAGCCTCTTTCATAAGAGGAGCACTCTTTTCTGCCTCCTCTTCACTTATGCCATCCTTCATTAATAAAGCAATCTGCTCTTTAAGTGCAGAGTTAAACTTCACATAATATTTTCCAACAAGATGATCACCTTTGATACCTGTACTTTCCGGAGTCTCTCCATTTCCGAATTTCTCCCATGCAATCATAGATTTGCAGATATGGATACCTCTGTCGTTAACAAGGTTTACTTTTATAACCTCGTGTCCGTTAGCCTCTAATAGTTTGGCAACTGACCAACCAAGCAGATTATTGCGGATATGACCCAAATGGAGGGGCTTATTTGTATTAGGAGATGAGAACTCAACCATCACTCTCTTTCCGGAGCTCTCCTGTTGACCCCAGTCATTCGAATATGAGATCTCCTTAAATGCATTCATCCAGTAGCTACCGGAAAGTTTAATATTAAGAAACCCTTTTACAACATTATAACTTTCTATATCAGGACTTTGATCGGAGATAAACTTACCAATCTCATCTCCGGTTTGCTCCGGTGATTTTTTAGAAATCTTCAATAATGGGAACATAACTGCTGTTATATCACCTACAAACTCTCTTCTAGTTGCCTGAGTTTGAAAAAAACTCTCCTCAGGAGTGCTGCTGTAGAGAATCTCAACTGCCTCTCTTACTCTTTTAGTGATTAACTGTTCTGGATTCATAAAAATTCTATTTAGCAAAATATTTTTTCATCTCTCTCTTTACTTTTGGAGAGAGAATTAGTAGTGTAAACATTGTGGGAATAGCCATTAATGCATAAGCACTGTCAATGACCCCTACAACAACATCCAATGAGATAACGGCACCTGTTATTAACATTAGAAGAAAAAAGTAGTTATAGTAGTGTGCATACTTAGCTCCAAAGAGAAAATTTGTACATTTTACACCATAATAGGAGTAAGAAAACATTGTGGAGAATGCAAAAATAACAACCATTCCCATTAAGAGTATGTGACCCAGTCCCGGTATTGATGCTTCAAAAGAGTTTAGAGCTATCTCGATGCCTCTTATTTGTGTAACTTCATAGTTTCCGTTTATAAGTATTGCAAGTGCAGTCAGAGTGCATATAAGTCCTGAATCAATAGATGGTCCTATCATTGCAACAAGTCCCTCTCTTACAGGTTCACTGTTTCTTGAAGCACCATGCATCATTGATGCAGTACCAACACCAGCTTCATTTACAAAAGCGGCTCGCCTTGCTCCGATAACAATTGCAGTACCGGCCAAACCACCTGCTCCTGCTTCAAGATCGAAAGCATTACCGAAAATTGATGCAAAGACACCCGGAACTGCAGGAAGATTTGTTAATACAATGTATGCAACAAGAATAAAGTAGAGAGCAACCATTGCAGGAACTACTCTTGCAGAGACTTTGGATATCCTTTTAATCCCTCCTAATACCACTATGGAGACTAACAAACATATTATAATCCCTATAAACAACCTTAACATAAACGTATTTTCTATTCCGGCAGGGTTGGTAACAACAGTTGTGATTGCTTCTGTCAACTGGTTTGCCTGCATTAGACACAAGGTACCGATTAGGCCGAATATCGAGAAGAAGATAGCTACAGGTCTCCATCTTGGCCCAAAAGCTTCAGTTATCATATACATTGGGCCACCCTGAATCTCTCCGGCGGAATCTTTACCTTTATACATAATTGTAAGTGTACCCTCAAAAAACTTTGTTGCCATTCCAACAATCGCGCTTACCCACATCCAAAAAATTGCTCCAGGGCCACCCATTGTTAGGGCTACGGCTACGCCGGATATATTTCCCATACCAACTGTTGCCGCTATTGCACTAGTGAGTGCTTCAAAGGAGCTAATCTGGCCAGGAACATCTTTCTCTTTCGTTTTTAGAGATTTGAGTGCTCTTATATAGTACCTGAAAGGTACAAACCCGGAGTAGATCAAGAAGTAGAGACCTCCTCCAATTAATAGTAAAAAGAGGGGCATCCCCCAAATCCAGTTACTGAAAGCGACAATTGAGCTCCCAATGGCTTCCCAGAATTTTATCATGGTATAGTCAGGTATAGTTTATAATTGCAGCAAAGATAATATTTACTTTTTATGAAGCTTCTTCATCGTTTGTCAATCCAAGCTTTTTTGCCACAAAATTGACAGTTGTCCCTTGAACAATCAAAGAGACTAAAGTAATAAAGAAGACTATATTAAAAATATGTGTTGCATTTGGGATTCCGGCTATAAGAGGATAGGTTGCAAAGACAATAGGAACAGCTCCTC
This sequence comes from uncultured Muribaculaceae bacterium, assembly GCA_964502485.1. Taxonomy (GTDB): domain Bacteria; phylum Bacteroidota; class Bacteroidia; order Bacteroidales; family UBA932; genus Bact-08. Next base: position 12,772 of record CAZCXB010000031.1, read on the forward strand.
TTAATCCTACCCATGAGATAAAGTGTTTTGTATTTATGCTTACACTCTTAAATGGGGTCAATGAGATAAAAACCGAAAAAGGTCTGGATATAATTATCATTGAGAAGGCAATTATAAGTCCAAGAGCTGCAACATCAAATTGAATTAAGTCTGTAGGATTTACCAGAAGCCCCAGAGTAAGGAAGAGAATTAGCTGCGCCAACCATGCAATTCCATCAAAAAACGTATATGCAGTTTCATCACACTGAAACTTGCTATTACCTATAGTAAGTCCGGCAATATAGACAGCAAGAAAGCCATTCCCATAAATGAGATCAGTAAAGGAGTAGGTAAAAAAGAGAGAAGCTAATAGTAGTACATGGTAAAGAGATTTACTCTCTAATTGTAGCTTGCTTATAATAAACAATATAGCTTTAGCAATCATAAAACCGCACAGAGCTCCTATACCAAACTGAGTTACTAAACTTGTAAAAAATGAGAGAACTCCTACATCTCCGGTTTTAATCATTTTGATAAATATCAAGGTCAACATAAATGCCATAGGATCATTGCTACCACTTTCAAGTTCCAGAAGAGGCCGGATATTATGTCTTAGAGATACCCCTTTGGATCGGAGAATAGAGAAGACCGATGCAGAGTCAGTTGACGAGATAATTGCTGCAAGCAGCATAGATTCGGGTATGCTGAAACTAATAAATTTGTTAAAAATCTGAGTTACAAAATAGATAATAAAACCTGTAAAAAGAGTTGTAAGCAACACTCCCAGAGAGGATAGGACAATACCTTTTGCCAGTACAGGTTTTATTTCGGAAATATTTGTATCCATACCTCCCGAGAATAGGATTATGCTCAAAGATGCTATCCCTATAAACTGAGCAATGTAGGGGCTGTTAGTGCCAGCAGAAACAAGCATGATCGCAGCTTGT
>CAZCXB010000032.1:0-13626 GCA_964502485.1 uncultured Muribaculaceae bacterium
TTGTAGAGGACGATATCCGGGTTTACGATATCAGACAAAACCTCCATAAGTGAGTTTAAAACTTGAATTTCAATTAAAGATATTTAAATAAAAATATGAAAACAACTGCATTTACTGCAAAGCATGTAGAGTTGGGGGCTAAGATGGTCCCCTTTGCCGGTTATAATATGCCGGTTGAGTATTTCGGAATAAATGAGGAGCACAACCATGTTAGGGAGAAGGTTGGAGTTTTTGATGTCTCTCATATGGGAGAGATATGGGTAAAAGGGCCGGATGCACTCGCTTTTCTTCAATATACAACATCAAACGATGTCTCACTGTTAACGCCGGGAAAGGTTCAATACTCCTGTTTTCCTAATGGAAAGGGGGGCATTGTTGATGATCTACTGGTCTATTGTATTGATTCTATTACATATCTGCTGGTTGTAAACGCATCTAATGTAGATAAAGATTATAATCATCTATGCTCAATAGCTCCAAAGTTTAACATAACTCCAGGGAAAGAGCTCTACAATGCATCGGACGAGATATGCCAGCTTGCAGTTCAAGGGCCGCTTGCTCTCAAAGCTATGCAGAAGATCTGTGACAGCAGTGTTGAGGATATGGAGTACTACACCTTTAAGAAACTCACTATTGCAGGGATTAAAGATGCAATCTTCTCAACTACAGGCTATACCGGTTCGGGTGGATGCGAGATCTATGTTGCCAACGAAGATGCAGAGAAGCTTTGGGATGCTGTTTTTGAAGCAGGCAAAGAGTTTGATATTAAGCCCATTGGTCTTGGTGCAAGGGATACATTGCGTCTTGAGATGGGTTTCTGCCTCTACGGTAATGATATTGACGACACAACCTCCCCAATTGAGGCAGGTTTGGGTTGGATTACAAAATTCAGCGAAGCTAAGGGAGATTTCATAGACAAAGAGTATATGCTTAAGCTAAAAAGTGAAGGCGTTTCGAGAAAGTTGATAGGATTTGAACTTATAGATAGAGGTATTCCGAGACATGGTTACCAAGTTTGTAATGCATCCGGAGAGGAAATTGGTTCCGTTACATCGGGTACAATGGGTCCCGCAATAAAAAAAGCTGTTGGAATGGCATACGTTGCGCCCGAATTTGCAAAGCCAGGCTCCGAGATTTTTATCAAAATCAGAGAGAAACTGCTTAGGGCGGTTGTAGTAAAGACACCCTTTTACAAGGCTTAATATCTGTTATGGATAATTTTGAATGGGCAGAAGAGCTCACCTGTGCAGTAACAGTTTGCGACAGACAGGGTCTTGTGCTATACCAGAACATAAAGGCAAAAAAGACATTTGAGTCATACGGAGATCTTATCGGCAAGAGCCTAAAGGATTGTCACGGAGATAGATCGTGGCAGATGATTGAGGGGATGCTTGAGAGCGGAGAGTCCAACTCCTACACAATAGAGAAGGGTGGCATAAAAAAACTGATTCACCAGACACCTTGGCATAAAAATGGAGAGGTATGCGGATTGGTTGAGTTCTCGATAGAGTTACCTCAGCAGATGCCTCACTTTATAAGATAAAAACCGGGAGATATGGCTAAATTCAGATTTGTTCACAACAACATTAACGTTAAGGAGCTTGATAAAAGCCTCGCCTTCTACAAAGAGGCATTGGGGCTGGAGGAGGTTAGAAGAATTACACCAGAAGATGGTTCGTTTATTATAGTATATCTGGGAGATGGAGAGTCTCTTCACCAACTCGAACTTACATGGTTAAGAGATTGGGATAGAGCGTATAATCTTGGTGACAATGAGTTCCACCTTGCATTCAGAACAGATAACTTTGAGCAGGCGCACCAAAAGCATCAGCAGATGGGGTGCATCTGTTACGAGAATCCTGCGATGGGGATATATTTTATAGCAGATCCTGACGGCTACTGGCTCGAGGTGCTTCCACCCAAAAAATAGTTATGATTAAAAGATTTTTACTCACATTAGCCCTATCTGCAATATGCATTACAGGGCTTTTCTCTCAATCGGAGAGCATTACACGCATGAAGAGAGATGTGGCAGTTCTTGCTGCCGACTCACTTATGGGAAGAGCTTCGGGAACACCCTGGGAGATCAAGGCAGCCCGCTATATAACAAAAGAGTTTGCAGATGCAGATATCCCTCTTCTATATCCATTCCCCGGTCAGGACTTCTCAATTGTAATCAAGGAGGGAGATACTCTCTTTTCGCAAAACATAGTTGCAATAGTTGAGGGTTGGGACCCTGTTCTAAAGAATGAGTATATAGTTGTAGGGGCGCATTACGACCATCTCGGTTTTACCAATCTTAATATCAACGGTAAGGACTCCTTGCAGATATTCAGAGGTGCCGACGACAATGCGTCGGGGACAGCTGTAATGCTCGAAGTAGCAAGATTGGCACGTGCTCAGTCTTTTAACTTTAAACGTTCAGTGATTTTTGCTGCATTCGGTTCGGAGGAGAGGGGGATGATAGGTTCGTGGTACTTTGCAAACAGAGCTTTTGCCCATACAGACAAAGTATCTCTGATGGTAAATCTTGATATGGTTGGGCGTGGTATTGATGGTAATTCACTATCTATCTATACAGTAATGCCTCATACAGAGCTGGTAACAACTCTTAAAGATGTGTCAGATATGCCCGCTATGCTTACCCCAAATATTCATACAAGAGACTACTTTCCAAGTGACCATCAGGTTTTTGCAACAATGGGAATACCTGTAGCTCTATTGACAACAGAGCTTCACAGAGATTATCACACCCCGAGAGACACTCCGGAGAAGCTAAATTACAGAGCTATGGAGGATATCGCTCAATATACTTTGAACCTGATAAAGAGTGTTGCCAACTATGACAGAATGTTGAGCAGAACAGCTCTTGCTAATGAGAAACCGGGAGAAGAGAGTGGCGGTAAAATCTACTCGCAGAACGAAGTAGAGAAGAGAGCCACCTTTCAGAAGGGGGATGAGAGGGAGTTTCTCCGCAAGTGGGTGCACCACTATCTGAGATACCCTGCGGCAGCGATTATTGATGGGATTCAGGGAAGAGTGATTGTAGATTTTATTGTGGAGAAAAATGGGGAGTTATCTAATGTAACTGTTTCAAAGTCTGTTGATGAACTCTTAGATGCAGAGGCGCTGAGAGTTATATCGGCATCTCCAAAATGGAGGGCTGCACAGGTTGCAGGGGCAGCGGTAAGGGTTAAAATATCGGTACCTGTAGAATTCAGACTCAAGAGATAGCATTTTTTATTACTTTTGTGGCTGTTTAAAAATAGCGACATGGAGTATAATTTTCTTGAAATTGAGAGGCATTGGCAGGAGTTCTGGTCAAAAAACAAAACCTTTAAAGTAGAAACAGATAATTCAAAACCAAAGTATTATGTACTTGATATGTTCCCTTACCCATCGGGGGCAGGGCTGCATGTAGGGCATCCCCTTGGCTATATTGCCAGTGATATATTCAGTCGTTACAAGAGACTCTGCGGTTATAATGTACTTCACCCCATGGGGTATGATGCATTCGGTCTTCCTGCAGAACAGTATGCAATTCAGACAGGACAGCATCCGGCAAAGACAACAGATAAAAATATTGAGAGGTATAGGGAGCAATTAGACAGAATCGGTTTCTCCTATGATTGGGATCGTGAAGTAAAGACATGTGATCCGAAATACTATAAATGGACTCAGTGGGCCTTTATTGAGATGTTCGGCCACTGGTACAACAACAGAACACAAAGGGCAGAGAGCATAACCTCCCTTGTAGAGATATTTGAAAAAGAGGGTAACAGAGATGTTGATGCAGCATGTGGAGATGTTAAGCTCTTCTCTGCTGCAGAGTGGATCTCCTTTAATGAGAGTGAGAGAGATGCAACTCTTATGGAGTACAGGATTGCATACCTTGGAGAGACATCGGTAAACTGGTGCTCTGCATTAGGAACTGTTCTTGCCAATGATGAGGTGAAGGAGGGGCTCTCACTAAGGGGTGGACACCCTGTAGAGCAGCGCAAGATGAGGCAGTGGCAGCTTAGGGTATCTGCATATGCAGGAAGATTGTTAAGTGATCTGGATAAGCTCGAGTGGAGTGACTCACTTAAGGAGATGCAGAGAAACTGGATTGGCCGCTCTCAGGGAGCTGAGATGATCTTTCCTGTCTTTAACGGTACCGATGAGTACTCTGTAGAGATCTTCACCACAAGGGCCGATACAGTTTTTGGAGCAACTTTTATGGTTCTTGCACCTGAGAGCGAATGGACAGAGAGGCTTACAACCAGGGAGCAGTTTAACGAGGTACAGGAGTATCTGCTTGCATCAAAGAGAAAGACAGAGCGTGAGAGGATGGCTGAGGCAAAAAAGGTGACAGGGGTATTTAGCGGAAGTTATGCCGTTAACCCTTTTACCGGAGAGAAAATGGCTGTATGGATTGCAGATTATGTACTTGCAGGGTATGGGACCGGAGCAATTATGGCTGTTCCTGCTCATGACAGCAGAGATTATCTGTTTGCAAAACATTTTAATCTTCCAATAATCCCGCTTATAGAGGGTTGTGATATTTCACAGGAGAGTTTTGATGCTAAAGAGGGGATAATGTGCAACTCCGGTTTTCTAAACGGTATGAGTGTTGCAGAGGCGATACCTGCTGCAATTGATGAGGTTGAGAGGAGAGGAATAGGGAGGAGAAAGATCAACTATCGTCTTAGGGATGCAATCTTTTCACGTCAGAGGTACTGGGGTGAGCCCTTCCCTGTATACTATAGGGATGGTATAGCCAATCCTCTTGATATTAATGATTTGCCTCTTGAGCTACCGGAAGTGGATAAGTATCTGCCAACAGAGAGTGGAGAGCCGCCTCTGGCAAGGGCAGAGAACTGGACATACAGGGGGTATCCTCTGGAGAAGAGCACAATGCCCGGTTTTGCAGGGAGTAGTGCATACTATCTAAGGTATATGGATCCCCATAACCCGAATGAGCTGGTTAGCAGTGATGCAAACAGTTACTGGAAGGATGTAGATCTATACATAGGTGGAACAGAGCATGCGACAGGGCACCTTATCTACTCCCGTTTTTGGAATAAGTTTCTCTTTGACCTTGGCTACGTATGCAAAGAGGAGCCCTTCCGTAAACTTATAAACCAGGGTATGATTCAGGGGCGCTCAAACTTTGTTTACAGGATTAAGGGTACAAACAGATTTGTATCATATGGGTTAAGAGATGGCTATGATACTACAGAGCTACATGTAGATGTGAATATTGTAAATAACGATAAGCTTAATATAGAGGCCTTTAAAAATTGGATGCCGGACTATGCCGATGCTGAGTTTATATTGGAGGGTGGTGAGTATATCTGTGGATGGGCTGTGGAGAAGATGAGTAAATCTATGTTCAATGTAGTTAATCCGGATATTATCTGCGATAACTACGGAGCAGATACGCTAAGGATGTATGAGATGTTCCTTGGTCCTCTTGAGCAGTCAAAACCTTGGGATACAAATGGTATTGATGGGGTTCACAGATTTTTGAAGCGTTTTTGGAGACTATTTTTCAAAAACAGGGAGTTTGAGGTGTCACAGGAGAGAGCCACCGCAACCGAACTTAAGATTCTGCATAAACTAATAAGAAAGGTTGAGACAGATATTGAGAACTTCTCATTTAACACAAGCGTAAGTGCTTTTATGATAGCTATCAACGAATTGATGGAGACCGGATGTAATAAGAGAGAGATTCTTGAGCCGATGGTGATTCTCCTCTCTCCGTTTGCACCTCATATCTGCGAAGAGCTTTGGAGTCGACTTGGGTACACCGCCGGCATATCGGGTGCAAAATTCCCTGAATATGTGGAGTCATACACAATAGAGGATAGTATTGAGTATCCTGTGTCATTCAATGGAAAGATGAGGTTCAAAATCACACTTGCAGCCTCACTTAATGCTTCTGGTGTAGAGGAGGCAGTCAGGGCAGATGCCAATACAGAGCGCTACCTTGCAGGAGCTGCTATTAAGAAGGTAATTGTTGTTCCCGGTAAAATAATTAATATTGTTTTTTAATGAAACTAAAATCATTTCAGGTTGACGCATTTACAGACAGGGTCTTTTCCGGAAACCCGGCTGTTGTTGTTATGCTTGAGGAGACTCTCCCGGATGATGTTCTTATGAAGATTGCAAGAGAGAGCTTTGTTCCTGAGACTGCCTTTCTGTTGCAGGAGGGGGACGACTACTCTCTGAGATGGTTTACTCCCGATATTGAGATGGATCTTTGCGGTCACGCTACTCTGGCCTCTGCCCATGTACTCTTTAATGAGCTCAATTTTGAGAGGGATATAATACTCTTTAAGACTCAATCGGGCGATCTTATGGTTATTAGAGAGGGAGATAAGTTTGTTATGGACTTTCCTGTAAGGGAGGGGGCTCCGGCAACACTGCCAATAGAGATATACGATAGTCTTAGTATTAAGCCGGTTGAGGTTTATAAATCCCGCGACTATATGCTTGTATATAATAAGAGAGCAGATATTGAGAATATTGAGATAATTCGTTCAATCTTCGATGAGATAAATATCAACCCGGGCGGTGTAATAATCACTGCACCAGGTGGTGATTGTGACTTTGTTTCGCGCTTTTTTACTCCGCAGGCCACAATTCTGGAGGATCCTGTTACAGGATCTGCCCACTGCACACTTGCACCATACTGGAGCAAAAGACTCTCAAAGGATAATCTTTTTGCAAGACAGCTCTCCCAACGAGGAGGTTCCCTCAACTGCTCTGTTACCGGTAGCAGAGTAATACTCAAAGGAGGAGCGGTAACATACTCTAAGTCAGAACTTAATATATAGACAGAAATGGTTAATAGAATTGTTAAAACATTAAAGTCCTATACCATAATGACAATAGGGCTTTTTATATTTGTCTTCAGCTGGACAGCTTTTCTTATTCCGCAGCAGATTGCGGGCGGAGGTGTAAGTGGACTGGCTTCGGTAATAAACTATGCAACGGGTTTCAGAGTTGCCTACTCATACATAATAATCAACGGATTTCTCCTCACTATAGGGATGTTGATAATGGGAAAGGCATTTGGCCTAAAAACAATCTACTGTATTGTTACCGCTGCGCTGATGTTTGAGTTTCTTCCTCTTATACCTTGGGTTACAGATATTCCAGATAAGCTGATAAATGCGGTTATCGGTGGAACATTAAGCGGTATAGGAATAGGGATGATCTTTATGCAGGGGGGCAGTACAGGGGGGACTGATATTATTGCCCTTATTATAGCAAAGTACAGAGAGACATCTCCGGGGCGGGTTTTTCTCTACTGTGACCTGATAATTATCGGGTCGGTTTTTTTTATTCCCGGCAAGGAGCTCTCGGATGTGATTTACGGATACATTGTTATGGTCTCTTTCTCCTATGTGATAGATATGATACTTACAGGTAACAAGCAGTCGGTTCAGGTTATGGTCTTCTCTTCTAAGTATGCAGAGATTGCAGAGAGGGTCAATAAGGGGATGAACAGAGGTGTTACAGCTCTAAGCTCAATGGGTTGGTACTCCGGTGTAGAGGGCAAGGTGCTGGTGATAGTTTTACGTAAATCTCAGTTGCCGGAGATTACAGAGATAATTAAGGAGACAGATCGTAATGCATTTATGTCGGTCTCAACAGTAATGAGTGTTTATGGTCAGGGTTTCGACCAGATTAAAGGGGGTAAAATATCATGGAGAAGAGAGAAAACACAATCCTTAGAGGGGTAAAGGAGTATACACTCATCGCCCTTGGACTGCTTCTCTATACATTAGGGTGGGTTGTCTTCCTTATTCCCAACGGACTTGTTGGGGGTGGTGTTACCGGTATATCTGCAATAATCTACTATGCAACAGGGTTTCCTATAAGTTACTCTTTCTTTATAATCAATACTATACTCCTCTCTGTTGCCTTAAAGATAATGGGAAGGAGCTTTGGCGTAAAGACAATCTTTGCAATAGTAGTAACAACAATCTTTTTCAAGGTAGTTCCGGGCTTGATACCGGTCGAGCTTATAGAGGATATTGCTATAGATAATGGTAAGTTGTTAAGCGCAATAATTGGAGGTGCATGTGCCGGAGCTGGAATCGCAATTACATTTACTCAGGGGGGGAGTTCCGGCGGAACCGATATAATTGCCCTTATGATTAACAAATACAGGAACATATCACCAGGTCGTCTGATTCTGATGATGGACATCATAATTATAGCCAGTTCGCTGTTTATACCCACAGAGGGCTCATTGGGTAGCAGGGTGGCGATTGTGATCTACGGCTATGTGCTTATCGGGGTTACCGGCTACACAATTGACCTTATTCTCTCGGGTGCAAGACAATCTATTCAGATCTTTATCTTCTCACGCAAACATGATGAGATTGCAGAGAGGATTACAGCTATGGGAAGAGGGGTTACAGTCATTAATGCGATGGGTTGGTTTACAAAACAGGAGGGGAAGGTGCTTATGGTAATCGTGAGAAGAACCGAGAGCAACTATGTTTTTAGAGTTGTGCGCGAAATTGATCGTAATGCGTTCTTAAGTGTTGGTAATGTGATGGGTGTATACGGGCAGGGGTTTGATGAGATGAAACGTTAGATATAGTAAGGGTTTTGGCATTTTTCCCAAGTTTTAAATTTGGAAATAATTTTTAAAATTAGATAAATCGTTAATTGATAGTTGTTTATTTTGTGTTTTATTATTTCTTTTTTACTATATTTGAAATAGCCAAACACAAAACTGACAACTATGGATTACCTACTAATGTTTCGAGAGATTTTCCTGAGGACGGGTACGCTAATGCTCTTAACCTTCCTCGCTCTATCTTCTTATATCTTATTTATTCTATTTCTTAGAAAAGAGATGCCGGAGGAGGATAAATTAATTCTCAAAACATTTGCTGCCGCTCTAATGGGTATATCTGTTTTGCTTCTACTTAAACAGTTCTTTCCTCAATTTACAGAGTACACCTCTCCTTATGGATTTAAATGTATAATTGCAGGAAATCTAATTCAGCTGTTAATTCCTGTTCAGCTCTATTATATTCAGAGGGTGTTCGTCAATTTTCCCGATTTACGGACATCTTTGGCAATAATCTTATCAGCTCTTATTTTTAATGCATTATTGCTATTGTTCTACTCTCATATTCAATATAATGAGACTCCGCTTATCTTCTATCTTATCTTAGTACTCTTTTCTTTATCTCTTATAATTCAGGGTTTTAAAGTTTATTCTTCTACTAAAACCTACAAAAACAAGAGAGCATTTAATTATCTTATTGGAGGTGGTGATATCTTTTACTTGGTGGCAGCATACTCACTATCGTTTATATTCCTTATTATGACGGCTTTCGATGCAAATCCTTTCAGTAGGGAGGTAGTAAAGTTCTCTATTTATATTATCAACATTTTGCTAACTCTAAAAATAGTATATCCCTACTCGCTTTTGCGTCTCTCAACATCAGGCTTTGCGTTAGATGTGGTTCCTGTAAGAAGTATATCTCTTAACGATAAAAGGTTATATGAGGAGAAAAAATCTCAGGAGCTTAGAGAGCGTCTTGTCGACTACTTCGAAAACGAGAAACCTTACCTGAAGCACAACTTATCTATCAAAGAGGTAGCGCTCCATCTCTACTCCAATAAAACCTATCTCTCACGGGTGATTAATGATAATTTCAATAACAACTTCAACCAGTTTGTGAACTACTATAGAGTAGAGGAGGCCAAAAGGTTATTTGGCAATAATGAGGAGCTTACAATCCAAAAGCTTTGTAGACTATCTGGTTTTGGCTCTATGGCGACTTTTACAATTGCCTTCAGGTTTTTCTTGGGGAAGTCTCCTGCAGATTGGTGTAAGGAGCAAAAAATTAGAAATTTCAATGAGAAGAGGGGCAGGAGGTAAGTGTGAGGCTTTTTTGAAGAGTCTGATATCTGCAATAAGGTATTTTAGAAGAAAAAGGGGGAGACAACTCTGTAAAAAGCCGGTTGACAGGGGGTATGGAGATATTATATGCAGGTCAGATCTGGTTCTTGAGAGAGAGTTACTCTTTCTTGACAGCAATCTCTCAATAGATACAATGGCTAGGAGGGTGGGTACAAACAGAACATATCTTTCAAACTCAATCAGAATTATAAGAAACCAGAGCTTTACCGACTATATAAACACAAAGAGGGTCGATTATGCAAAGAGAATAATTGAAGACCACACCATATCCTTTAAAAGTGGTGATGCTAAGTTTGGTTCTTCTATGGAGGATTTTGCAACAGCTTCCGGCTTTGGGAGTAAACGCAGCTTTGTCAGATGCTTTAAAGAGAGAGAGGGGGTCACCCCCTCACAGTACAGGAACCATCTGCAGTAGTTTTCGTAAACGAGGTTTTAAAATTATTAAACAGCATCCTCCATCACAACCTCCGGCCTTAGGTTGGCGCGTATGAAGTTCTGTCTGTCCAGGGTGTTTTTCCCCATATAGAACTCTAAGAGCTCGGGGATGTTGTCGTCGTTGCCCAGTCGTACCTTCTCCAGACGGATATTCTCTCCAATAAAGTGTCGGAATTCGTCAGGTGAAATCTCTCCAAGCCCTTTGAAGCGGGTTATCTCCGGATTGGCTCCCAGCTTACGGATTGCTTTGTCTCTCTCATCCGGGCTATAGCAGTAGATGGTCTCCTTTTTGGTTCTTACCCTAAAGAGCGGTGTCTGGAGGATATGCAGATGCCCTTGGCGGATAAGGTCGGGGAAGTACTGCAGAAAGAAGGTTAGCAGAAGAAGACGTATATGCATACCGTCCACATCGGCATCGGTTGCAACAACAATCTGGTTATAGCGGAGATTTTCGAGATCCTCCTCTATATTGAGAGCTGCCTGAAGCAGGTTAAACTCCTCATTTTCATAGATTATCTTCTTTGTAAGGCCATAGGTGTTGAGAGGTTTACCCTTTAGTGAGAATACTGCCTGAGTTGCAACATCCCTGCTCTTGGTTATTGAGCCGCTGGCAGAGTCCCCCTCAGTTATGAATAGTGTGCTCTCTATTGCCCTCTCGTTCTTGTCGTTATAGTGGATACGGCAGTCGCGCAGCTTCTTGTTATGAAGACTGGCCTTTTTTGCCCTCTCCCTTGCCAGCTTTTGGATTCCGGAGATTGCTTTACGCTCCTTCTCTGAATCTAAAATCTTTCTAAGCATAGAGTCGGCAGCATCCGGATGTTTGTGCAGATAGTTGTTAAGGTGCTCTTTAATAAAGTCACCAATAAAGTTTCTGATGCTTACACCGCCAGGGGCAACCTCTTTGGAACCCAGTTTTGTCTTTGTCTGAGACTCAAAAATAGGCTCCTGTACCTTTATACTTACAGCAGCAATCATACTCTGACGAACATCGCTCGGGTCAAAATCCCTTTTGAAGAAATCCTTTATAGTCTTGGCTATCGCCTCTCGGAATGCGGCGAGGTGAGTCCCCCCTTGGGTGGTAAACTGTCCGTTGACAAAAGAGGAGATTCCCTCTCCATAGTCATTACCGTGAGAGAGAGCTATCTCTATATCGTCTCCCCTGAGATGAACAGGTGGGTAGAGGGGCTCCTTAACAAGAGATTCGTTTAGCAGGTCGAGCAATCCGTTCTTTGAGACAAACTCTTTGCCATTAAGCTTAATAAGTAAACCGGTATTGAGATAGGAGTAGTTGCGGAGCATTGTCTCAATAAACTCCATATTGAAACTGTAGTCGCCAAACAGCTCATCATCTGCAGTAAATGAGACAAGTGTGCCATTCTTCTCTGAGGATATTGTACGCTGCTCCTCTATAAGCTCTCCTCGGCTGAATCTCGCATACTGGCTCTCACCATCACGGAAAGATTGGATATAGAAAGATACCGATAGGGCATTAACCGCCTTTATACCAACTCCGTTTAGCCCAACAGATTTTTTGAACGCCTTACTATCGTACTTTGCACCTGTGTTCATCCTGCTCGCAACATCTACAAGCGAACCCAGAGGAATACCCCTGCCGTAGTCACGAATAGTTACAACCCTGTTATCGATAGTGATTACAATGCTCTTTCCGTTACCCATTGCATACTCATCCACAGAGTTGTCCATAACCTCCTTAAGAAGAACATATATACCGTCGTCAGGAGATGATCCGTCTCCAAGTTTGCCGATATACATACCCGGTCTTTTACGGATATGTTCATTCCATTCAAGGGTTCTGATCTCTTTCTCTGTGTACTGATTCATTTTTTACCTGTTTTGCTGCAAAGTTAAAAATTTTTAGCTGACCCGCAGTAGCAGTTGTGCAATCTGAACAGCGTTGGTCGCTGCCCCTTTCCTGAGATTATCTGCTACTACCCACATATTTAACGCCATCTTGCAGGAGAGATCCTCTCTTACGCGACCCACAAAAACCTCATCTTTGCCATATGCATAAAGTGGCATTGGGTAAGGAGGGTTGTCGGAACTTTCAATAAATATTGTGCCGGGAGTTTTGCGCAATATAGCAAAAATATCCTCCATTGTAAACTCTCTCTCAAACTCTGCATTGACAGATTCCGAGTGTCCGCCCTCTACAGGGACCCTCACTGTGGTGGCACTTATTGCAATGGTGTTGTCTGCGAAAATCTTTCGGGTCTCATTCACCATCTTCATCTCCTCTTTTGTATACCCGTTTTCGGTAAAGAGATCAATCTGGGGAATAAGATTCATATCAATAGGGTGGGCATAAGCTTTATCTCCTCCCCCGATCACTCTCACCCCACGCTCTTCACGCAGCTGGTTAATCCCTTTTACACCACTTCCTGTAACCGATTGATATGTAGATACAATAACTCTTTTCAATTTATACTCTCTATGTAGCAGATTGAGTGCTACCACCATCTGAATTGTAGAGCAGTTGGGGTTTGCGATAATCATATCCTCTTTTGTAAGAGTATCTCCGTTTATCTCAGGAACAATCAGCTTGACAGAAGGGTCCATTCTCCAGCGGGAGGAGTTATCTACCACCCTGCACCCTGCAGCTGCAAATTTTGGTGCCCACTCCCCGGAGATATCAGATCCCGCCGAGAAGAGAGCAATTTGAGGCTTCATTGCAATAGCCTCTTCTGGAGTCTTTACCGTCCACTCTTTACCTGCATATTCAATTTTTTTACCTGCCGATTTAGACGATGCGACAGGAATAAACTCTGTTACGGGAAAGTTTTGCTCCTGCAAAACCTCTCTCATCTTGGTGCCTACCAACCCGGTTGCACCCACTACTGCAATTTTCATGGCTCTTCTTTGTTATAATTATAATATCAGTTTTAAATACCAACTTTAAGTATGTCATTCAAGACTCCCCCCGCTGTTACCCGTGCACCTGCACCTGCTCCCGAAATTACAACCCCTGCCGGATAGTTACAGGTTGTTATCATTACAGAGTTATTTGTACCTGAGATGTTGTAGAGCGGGTGGTTGGTAGGCAACGACCTCAACCCCACCTTGTATCTGCCCTGCTCAATGGTTGCGACATATCTCAATCTCTCCCCCTTAATGGCAGCCTCATTGTACCTCTGCAGGAAATTTGGCTCCCACTCTTCAACTTTGTTGTAGAAATCGTCAAGTGTTCCCGAAAAGAGGGCTTTATCTACCAGAGGTTCAATCTCGACATCCTT
>CAZCXB010000033.1:0-13588 GCA_964502485.1 uncultured Muribaculaceae bacterium
TTTTGAAAAAAACAAATCATTATAATTACTACTTTTGTAGTTAAATTGTTATTAGTTCTACAAGAGTTTATATTATGAGAAAACCTCTATTTATCTCTACGCTTCTCTTGCTCTTTTTTTACTCTTGCAGTACTGTTAGGGTTTTAAAGGAGAGTGAGACTCTATTGAAAGAGAATAAGGTAGTGGTCTTAAACAGTGTTGATGTAAAGCCTGGTGAGCTCTCTCCATATCTAAGACAAAAGCCCAACAAATCTCTTTTTTTGGGTTGGAATCCATTCCTTATAATCTACAACTGGAGCAACGGCAAAGAGGATGGGTGGGATAGATTTGTAAAGAAGATTGGCCAAACACCGGTTATACTTGACACAAATCTTATTAACAGAAGCAAGGAGAATCTCATAAATCGTCTTACATCATTAGGCTACTATAATTCAGAGGTTTTTGATACTATTATAACAAAGAGAAAAAAGAGTAAGGTCTATTATAATGTTAATGCCGGAACAAGCTATCGCGTAAGAGAGATTGTATATGATATAAAAGATGAGGCAATTAAAGAGATTATTGAGGAGAATAACTCAGCTTCATTGCTACTTTCCGGGATGAGACTTTCAGAACTATCTCTTGACAAGGAGAGTGAAAGAGTTACAAATATTCTAAGGGATAGAGGTTATTATAACTTTACAAAAAACTTCTTCTTCTTCGAAGCTGATACTACAGACAAACTTCAGATGGCAGATCTTTTTATCAGAGTAGATAACTACACAAGAAGTGAGACTGTAAAGGATGCACGTCCTCATGAGATATTCAGAATAAGAAATATATCTCTGTATCCCGATTACGACCCTATGTTGAGCAGGGATGACTCAACTACCGTTTACTCTAAGGAGAGCTTAAAATTAATTGATCTATATCGCAGAGGTGAAAGGACTATAAGATCTTCGGTCCTTAATAAGATGAACACATTACGTCCCGGAGATCTATACAGCGAAAAGATGGCAAATATTACATATAACCGCTTTGTTGGACTTCGTTACTATTCCGGTGTCAATATTCAGTTTGACGAGGTTCCAATGAATGAGGATAAGAGCTATAGAGAGGTCGATTGTATTATAAGGCTCTCACCATCAAAGAGTCAGGGCTATAAATTGAACCTTGAGGCATCAAGTAATTCAAATAATCTTTTTGGAGTATCTCCTGCATTATCATACTATCATAAAAACCTGTTTAAGGGAGGTGAATGGCTGACACTAGGTTTTATGGGTAATTTCCAGTTTAAATTAAAGGACCCTATCCGCTCTTCGGAACTTGGAGTATCTGCCGGAATATCAATACCAAGTTTCCTGATGTTACCCGACTCTCTTTTTAAAACAAACCTACCAAGAACTGATATTAATGTTGGATATAACTATCAGAGCAGACCTGAGTTTACACGAAACCTTATCTCATTTAACTATGGATATAATTGGAGAGTAGGGGAGAGATTCTTCTATATTGTCAATCCATTACAGCTTAATATTGTCCGTCTCTTTAACATGAATCCTCAGTTCTATGAATCTCTCTCAGACCCGTTTCTAAAGAATGCTTATAAAAACCATTTTGATCTTGGCTCAGGAGTTACATTCTACTATACAACAGATGCCTCATCTATACCGAAGAGCTCATTTTTCTACTTCCGATGGTCTACAGATATTGCAGGTAACCTTATCAGCCTTTTTAATTCAACCCTCTCTTCTGACTCAACAGGCGCAAAGAAGGTTTGGAACACACCATATGCGCAATATCTTAAAACAGATTTAACATTGGGTTATACCTGGAAAAACATTAGAGGAAGCGCCCTTGCTACACGTTTTAATATTGGTATAGGTCATGCTTACGGTAATTCCCGCTCTCTTCCATTTGAGAAACTGTTCTATTCCGGAGGAGCTAACAGCTTAAGAGGTTGGCAAGCAAGATCAGTAGGACCAGGGTCTGCCGCAGTAGATACAACCTTTTTAATACCTAATCAGACCGGAGACCTGAAACTTGAACTAAATGCCGAATACAGGTTTAATCTCTTTTGGAATGTAGAGGGTGCAATATTTGTTGATGCAGGAAACATATGGACACTAAAGAGGGAGCAAGGTCGTGAGAACGGACTATTCCGATTTAAGGATTTCTATAAAAGCACAGCGGTTAACTGGGGGACAGGGATAAGGTTAAACCTCGAATTTGTTATTCTCAGACTTGATTTAGGGATGATTGCACACGACCCTTTAAAGCAAAAATGGATACCCCCTAAAGAGTGGTTTAGAAAAGATACCTATTCACTTCAGTTTGGTGTAGGCTATCCATTTTAGCTCTTTACCCCTTTTTATTCGAAACTGAGTTCTCCAAAGAATTCGGGTCTGTGAAAATCGGGTGACTCAGTTAATATAGGATTCCATGAAAGATAGTGTCTTAGAGGAAGTTCGTCGCCACATTTATAAAAATTGGCCTTAACTACTCTTCCTGGTAACGATTCGTTACTACCAAGATTGAATAGCTCAATTGGTATAGCAATTACTATACTCCATTTAAAGTCACCCTCTTTGGTGTCAAATCCGGAACTTCCAAGCGACGAAGATCGCCTTATTAGGGAGGTTACAGACGAATCGAATCTGGTTCTATCTCTTCTGCCTGATCCCTTAGCAAATGTTCCTACTCCGATACAATTAAGCTCTAGATTGTAGTAAACAGAATCGGATCCCGGTATAATAAAGAATTCAACACACGAGTCTTTATATGGCGAAGATCCTTCATCCTTAGTGTAAAACGCTCTTAAATACCTCTCCTCCACCTTGAACTGAAGATAAATCTCCTCGGTTGAATAAGCAATTCTAAACTTTACATCGGGTTTGTATGGATACTCATCCCAGTTTTTGTAATCTATATTATGAAAAACAACTTCTGCACTATCAAGCATCTTCTCTATCAATCTAGAAGGAGGTTTTGAGCATGGAAATGAGACTCTCTTAACTGTAATCATCTTTTTATATGATAAAGACTCCCCCTGCAATCCATTACTAAAAAATAGTAAAGAGAGGAGGAGCCAAATGTTCAATGTTTTATAAATCATTTTGAAGTTCTGATCTTATATCCCGAAACCCCATAGTAGAGAATAAAGAGAAAGATCGGAAGTGCTATCCAGTAAGAGTTTTGCGCTCCAACTGTGTCTTTCATAAAACCGAAAATTGTAGGAATCACTGCTCCGCCCGCAATAGCCATAACGAGAAAAGAGGCTCCCGTTTTGGTAAACTTTCCTAAATCTGCCATTGCAAGAGGCCATAGTGCAGGCCACATAAGAGAACAACCAAGTGCCATCAGTGAGATAAACCAGATAGATACAGGACCCGGAGTAAGTACTACAAGCAGCGAGCCGGCAATACCAAGTAATGAACAGATAATAAGAGCATTTGATTGACTCAGATATTTAGGTATAAAGATTATTCCGCAAATATACCCTATTACCATCCCAACCGGAGAGATCCATGCGTAGGATGATGCATCTGCAAGACCCAGCCAGGTTGCGTAATCTACAAGAGTACCCAGAGCTACAGTCTCTACTCCAACATAAAAGAAGAGAGTCAAGGCTCCCAGCAGTAGATGCGGAAACTCCCATATTGAGCTCTTGTTTGCAGCATACGGACAATCATCTGCACTCTCTGAATCCTCTCCTGCAGCCTTTACCTCTGGAAGAGGAGCAAATAGTGAGATAATCCCAAGAACAATAAAGATTGCAGTTATTATATAAAACGGCAGAAAAAGATCAGAAATAAGTGTATCAGTAGTGTTTTTACCTATAATAAAGGCAAGAAATACCGGAGCAACAGGCCAGGCAAGTTTATTGCAAATACCCATAATGGACATTCTTTTTGCGGCACTGTCGATAGGGCCAAGAATTGTAATATACGGGTTAACAGAAGCCTGTAAAAATGTATTGGCAATTCCGCTCACAAATGAGGCAATCAGGAAGAGAGTAAAGCTTTCATAATGTGCCGAAGGAATAAATAGAGCAAAAGCTGCAGCAAATAAGAGAAATGATAGAGACATTGTTCTCTTGTACCCAATCTTTGCAATAGTGAGTGAGGCGGGATATCCGAAGATAATAAAAGTCGAGAAAGTTGCTGCCAGTATCAGATATGACTTACCGGAAGATACTCCCAACGTCCCGTTGAGAACAGGTATAAGGAAGGAGTTAATGCCAAGAGCAAAGCCAATGGCAAAGAACATCATCCCTATAAACGCAAGGGGGATAACAAAGTTTTTCTTATTCATAGTTTAGCAGGTTTAGTATTATAAAAGGTTTAGATATAATATCTTACAAAAAGTTCTATAGCCTGATATTCAGCCATTCCAAGTTTATCAAAGAGTAGTGCCGTATTATGATTTCTCTCCTCTGCCCTTTGCCAGAACTCTCTCTTGTCAGAACCGGGAAAGAGTGGCCTGTCTTTTTGGGACTGGTGTCTGAATATTGCCTCTCTCTTTATATTAACCTCCTCCGGACTCAACGGTACAGCCATATCTGCATCGGCTACATCCCACTCCTGCCATGCACCTCTATAGAGCCATACTCTGCAATCTTTAATCCAGCTCTCGTTTTTGAGCTCCTGAAGCGCTGTTAGTATAGCAACAAGGCAAACTCTGTGAGTTCCGTGAGGGTCGCTTAGATCTCCGGCTGCGAATACCTGATGAGGCTTAACTCTCTGCAGAAGATCCTTGACAATCTCAATATCCTCTTTGCCAATAGGTCTCTTCTTTACACCACCTGTCTCATAGAAAGGCATATCAAGAAAGTGTACCCGATCCTCAGGAATCTTAAGATATCTGCAGGCAGCTTTAGCTTCACCTCTCCTGATTGCACCTTTTACATTCCTTATACTTTGTGAGTCTGGCTCTCCCGGATGTTTTTGGGCGAGCTCTTTTAAAGCTTTCTGATATATCCCCTCGCTTTTACCAGGCTCACAGTCATAAATCTTTGCACTGTCTCTTAGAAAGTCCAGAAATCTTATTGCATCATGGTCAAAAACAGCAATATTTCCTGAAACCTGATATGCAAGATGCACCTCATGCCCATGCTCCGACAGACGGGCAAGGGTTCCCCCCATAGATATTACGTCATCATCAGGGTGTGGGGAGAAGATAATTGCCTTTTTGGGATAGGGTAGTGCCCTCTCCGGACGAGTTGAATCATCAGAGTTTGGCTTTCCACCCGGCCACCCTGTAATTGTGTGTTGAAGATCGTTGAATACCTTAATGTTAATCTTACTGGCAGGACCATGTTCGGTTATAAGATCACTCATACCGTTATCGTTATAATCTCTGTCGGTAAGCTTAAGTATAGGTTTATCAAGTTTTTTACATAGCCAGAATACCGACTTCTTGGTAAGATTATCATCCCATTCACAAGGGCCGGTTAACCAAGGAGTTTTAATTCTAGTCAACTCAGCAGCAGCTGCATAGTCAAGTAGAACCTCCAGATTTTCGTGTTTTTGAAGATATGAGGTTGGATTTTGCTCATTTACATTACCCTCAACAAGTTTTGAGATAGATTGTGCCTTACCCTCACCCCAGGCCAGATAGTAGATCTTCCTGGAAGAGAGCATTGTCTCAATACCCATTGTAAGGGCATGAAATGGTACATATTCAACACCGAAAAATTCTGATGCTGCAGATACCCGAGTATTGAAGTTGAGTGTTATAAGCCTGGTTCTTGAGTTGTAGTGGGAACCCGGCTCATTGAAACCCATATTGCCGGTAACCAATATGTCTATGCCTCCCAATTGTGATATCTTCTGCTCAAATTGAGAACAGTACTCATGAACATCACTCTTAGCTACCTCACTGTTAAGGCAGTTGATATTTTCGGTTGGAATATCGATATTATCGAGAAGATACTCTTTTAGGAATCTGTAATGAGATTGGAGCTCATTTTTATTTAAAGGCCAGTATTCGTCAACACTAAAAATGTGAACGTTTTTAAATGAGACTAACCCTCTTTTATTGAGTTCCGATAACTCCTCGTAAACTTTAATTGCCTGAGATGAAGCACTGAGACCTAATACACACTGTTTGCCGGAGGCCTCCTTTTTTTGGATTACTTCAACTATACTCTCCGCTACATGTTTACAGGCTACATCAGACTCATTAAAGATATCTACCGGAATCTTCTCATATCTTTTGGTAAAATCTGTACTTATTATCATTTTATTATGGATTTAAAAGTTATTAAAATCTTGTAATTTGGTCTCAATAATTTGCTGAATTTACAGCCTGTCGGATTGGAATAAGTGATTTGATAAGAGATTCAAGCAGATCAAGTTTCAACATGTTAGCACCGTCTGATAGTGCAACAGAAGGGTCCGGGTGCGTCTCAATAAATAGAGCGTCTGCTCCAACAGCTATACCTGCTGTTGCAAGGGTAGAGATAAGATCAGGACGACCTCCTGATACTCCGCTGCTTTGATTTGGTTGCTGAAGACTGTGAGTAACATCAAGGACTACAGGATAGCCAAGTCTTTTCATCTCCGGAATTGATCTAAAGTCTACTACAAGATCGGTATAACCAAATTGAGTACCCCTCTCTGTAAGCATAATCATATCATTTCCTGCTCCCTTAACCTTGTCGGCTGCAAATTTCATTGAGGATGGAGAGAGAAACTGCCCTTTCTTTATGTTTACAACTTTACCTGTTGCTGCTGCTGCTTCAAGAAGGTCTGTTTGTCTGCAAAGAAAAGCAGGTATTTGAAGCACATCAGCATCAAAAGATGCTGCTAAGGCAGCCTCATCAGGATTGTGAATATCTGTTACATAAGGAATCTCTAACTTATAACGTATTTTTTGAAGAATCTCCAATGCCCTTTTATCGCCCAATCCTGCAAAAGAGTCCGCTTTCGATCTGTTAGCTTTCCTGTAAGAGGCCTTGAATATAAACGGGATGGAGAGTTTATCCGTTATTGACTTGACTTCGGAGGCAACTCGATATGTAATCTCCTCATTCTCAACAACACAAGGGCCGGCTAAGAGGAAAAAAAGTCCATTGTTGTACCGCTTTATAAACTGAATTTCATCTATTATCATAATGGCACAAAATTAGACAAAAACAATTAATTATTATCTTTTTTTCCATAACGACTCTACTCTTTTTTTGATCTCCTCCTCCTTTGGGTTATTGCCTGGTTCATAGAACTTCCTATTATACATCTTCTCGGGAAGAAACTGCTGCTCTATAAAGTTTCCGGGATAGGAGTGTGCATACTTATAATCCTTTCCGTAATCTAAATCTTTCATCAGCTTAGTAGGGGCATTTCTTAGATGAAGAGGAACCGAAAGATTGCCGCTTTTTTCAACCTCCTGTATAGCAGAGTCAATAGCCATATAAGCTGAGTTGCTTTTTGGTGATGTTGCAAGATAGATTGCAGCTTGTGACAAAATTATTCTTGCTTCCGGCATTCCTATTTTATGAACAGATTCAAAACATGCCTGAGCAATAAGTAGTGCATTGGGATTTGCAAGGCCGATATCTTCACAGGAGAGAACAATCATTCTTCGGGCAATAAACAGCGGGTCTTCACCTCCAGCAAGCATCCTGGCCATCCAGTAGAGAGCAGCATCAGGATCAGAACCCCTTATGCTTTTAATAAATGCAGATATAATATCATAATGCTGTTCTCCGCTCTTGTCATAATATGCAATACTCTCTTGCAATTTTTCGGTAACAATGTTGTTATCTATAAGAATATCTTCACTCTGATTATAACTGGAGAATACAATTTCAAGAATATTGAGCAGCTTTCTGGCATCCCCTCCGGAGAACCTGTATAGTGCTTCACGCTCATTTATTATGAATTTTCTCTCCTTTAAGAACAAATCATTCTTTATAACACTCTCTATTAGCTTGTCAAGATGATCAATATCAAGATGTTTAAGTACATAAATCTGGCATCGTGAGAGTAGGGGAGTGATAACTTCAAAAGATGGATTCTCTGTAGTGGCTCCAATTAGCGTTAATGTTCCATCTTCTACGGCTCCAAGCAGCGCATCCTGTTGTGACTTGCTGAAACGGTGTATCTCATCAATAAATAGGATTGGTCTGTTTTTTTGGAAAATTGAGTTATTCCTTGATTTCTCTATTATCTCCCTGATATCTTTAACACCAGAGTTAATTGCAGAGAGAGAGTAGAAAACCCTGTCAAGACGACTTGCAATAATTCTTGCTAAAGTTGTTTTACCAACCCCGGGAGGTCCCCATAGAATAAATGATGAGAGCTTTCCCGATTCAATCATCTTTCTGAGAATTGCACCTTCTCCAACTAAATGCTCCTGGCCGACAAAGTCATCAAGAGTTTTTGGACGTACTCTTTCCGGGAGAGGTATACCCTCAGATCTATTTAACATAATATAAATTGTGTTACTATTCTCGTTTTCTCAGCTGTCTTACTATTCTTGATATAACATTCTCAATAGATTGATCTGGCTCTATGATATTATATTCACCCCAGAAGTTATCATCTGTAAAATCTGAAACTTTTGCAGACATAATATCCCTTGGACGAAGTCTGTTTGATATATCAATTTTTCTCTCTCTATTTGAAATATCTGTTACAGCAATCTCTGAGGAGACCGTATAGATATTGCGAAACCATTTTTTGTCCCACTTTGCATTAAATCTTACAGAGGTTCTGGAGTAGTCAAAATACCAGCGCCCATCACTCCCCGGTTTATAGTTAACCATATAATCTGCGCTTAATACATCCATTCTAAGTGAAGCCGGTTTCTTTTTAATAAAGTATGCGTTTGCAGATTCCCGACCCTCAACATTCATTGAAAACTCAACTCTTCCAACAGCTAGAGATTCTGAGTCAATATAAACCTTACCCCTGAAATAGATATCACTTTTACCCGGTCTCTCATTGAACTCAATTACGTAGAAGAATCTATCATCAATCGTTAGCGGGTTGAGGAATATAAAGGAGTATATCTGGTCTAACAGGAGAACATCAGCTCCAAGAAAGGGATCTTTCATAATATCAAGATCGAGGGATGAGTTAGGACCTCCCTGAAATTTTACTAGAAGTGTATCGATCCTGTTCATATCGTAACTTCCCCTTGCTTTAAAAATGCCTATCTGATCTGCTCTGTAACCTAAGTATGAGGCTTTATTAATATCTAAAACAGCTTCATTTATAGATACATAAGTATTTCCTTTTTTTATCATCTCTCTGTAAAAAGCGGTCATCTGAACCGGCTTTTGACTATAGTTATCATTTACTCTTGAAATAGCCATTTTAATCATCGAGAGAGCATCCTGAGGTCTTACCGTTATCGGTTTAAGTGTAATATTTGACTGCTCCATCCTTATTAAAAGCTCCCCTTTTGCAAAGTCTCTGATAGAATATTTAGCAGATTTATAGCCAAGATATGATATCATTACAGAGTCTGCCTCCACACCTGACGGTATTTTGAGGACAAAAACTCCCTCAGAGTTAGTTACATTGCTTATATTGCTAGAAAGTAGCTGAACAGAAGCAAAGTTGAGTGCTCTTTTAGTTGCACCATCCTGTACCCTGCCGGATATAGAGTTAAAATCTTGTGCTGTTGACATTAATGTCGTCAGCATAATTGAGACCATTATTATTAAAAAACGTTTCATCGCTCTGTATGGTTAGATTGTTTATAATTGCGGCCTGTTTGCGAATTTACAATTTTTAAGCCAATATATTAACGTTTGAGTTTAAAAAAGGTTAATTTCGCAGTCCAATAACATATATGATGGGAAGAAGAGACAAAGAGCTATTAGAGAACATTGAAATAGAAGCAATTGCTGCAGAAGGCAAATCTCTTGCACATATAAACGGCAAGGTTATTTTCATACCTTTTACAGTACCTGGAGATATTGTTGATGTTCAGGTTAAGATTAAAAGAAAGGACTATATGGAGGGGTATGTTACCCGAATGGTCAAGCCCTCCCCTTCCAGAATTGACCCGTTTTGCAGCCATTATGGGCTTTGCGGAGGGTGTAAATGGCAGGCGCTCCCCTACTCTGTTCAGCTCCAAAATAAGCAACAGCAGGTAATAGATCAGCTAACCAGAATAGGGCACCTCAATCTACCTGAGATCACCCCGATAATGGGATCAGAGAGGGTTACCGAATACAGAAATAAGCTTGAATTTACATTTTCTGCCAAAAGATGGATTGAGAGCGGTACCGAGGCAGATAATCTTACCGATGATGATAAAGCGGGCCTGGGTTTTCATATAGCCGGTATGTTCGATAAGGTTCTGGATGTAGAGAAGTGTTATCTTCAACCATCCCCATCCAATGAGATACGACTGTTTATTAAGGAGTTTACAATTAGTAATGGCTACACCTTTTTTGATCTTCGTAAGCAGACAGGTCTGATGAGAACCTTGGTTATCAGAACCACAACAACAGGAGATACAATGGTAATTGTAGTGTTTGCCTATGAAGATAAAGACTTAAGAATAAAACTTTTAGAGGCCATAAAGAATAAATTTCCAACTATTACCTCCCTAAACTGGATGGTAAACGACAAAAAGAACGACTCAATATCTGATATAGAATCATATCTATACAGCGGATCGGAGTATATTAGTGAGAGGATGGAGGAGCTTAGCTTTAGAATTGGTCCTAAGTCATTCTACCAGACAAATTCCGAACAGGCATACAGGTTATATTGTGTAGTGAGAGATTTTGCTGCTCTTACAGGGAATGAGACAGTATATGACCTCTATACCGGAACCGGTACCATAGGGCTGTTTTTGGCAAACAAGGCTGCTAAGGTAATTGGTATCGAGTATATTGATGAGGCTATTGAAGATGCTAAAGCCAATTCGGTAAATAACGGAATCGGGAACTGCAGCTTTTTCGCCGGAGATATGAGAGATATGCTTACATCCTCTTTTTTTGCAGCTCACGGATCTCCCGATGTTATTATTCTTGACCCCCCTCGTGCAGGAATCCATCCCGACGTTGCAAGGGTAATATCTGAGGCAGCTCCATCAAGGATTGTTTATGTTAGCTGCAATCCTGCAACCCAGGCAAGGGATATTGCGCTAATCGGAGATAATTATAAGATAACAAAGGTTCAGCCTGTAGATATGTTCCCTCATACCCATCATCTTGAAAATGTTGTTTTAATGGTTAAAAAAGATTAAATTTGGGTGTACTAACAGCTACTTTGTTATGGAGAGATTAAACATTAATACAATCTGTGCACTCTCTACCGTTCAGGGAAAAAGTGCTATTGCAGTGATAAGGATGAGTGGTCCTGATTCAATAAAAATTGCGGATACAATTTTTACACCTGCCAAGGGAGTTTCACTTTCGCAAACTTCAGGACAAAGAGTTAGATTTGGAACTATAAGCACCGGAGAGATACTTCTGGATGAGGTTCTTATATCTGTTTTCAGATCTCCTAACTCATATACGGGTGAAGATATGGTGGAGATTTCATGCCACGGCTCTAGTTATATTCAACAGGAGATCTTAATGTTACTTATCTCGAGAGGTGCAAAACTTGCAAAACCGGGTGAGTTCTCTCAAAGATCATTTTTAAACGGCAAGATGGATTTGGCTCAGGCAGAAGCTGTTGCAGATCTTATTATCTCCGAGACAGAGGCTTCTCACAGGGTGGCACTTCAACAGATGAAGGGGGGCTTCTCTAAAGAGCTCACAGGGATGCGTCTCTCACTGCTTGAGATAGTTTCACTTATGGAGCTTGAACTGGATTTTAGCGATGAGGATGTAGAGTTTGCCGATAGAGACAAGCTAAGGACTCTTATTGAGAAGGTTAACTCTCATATATCTATGCTTATTGACTCTTTCCGGCTGGGAAATGTCATAAAGAACGGAATTCCTGTTGCTATTGCCGGTGCAACAAATACGGGTAAAAGTACTCTCCTGAACTCCCTGCTCGAAGAGGAGCGTGCAATTGTATCGGAGATACACGGAACAACCAGAGATTATATAGAGGGTCTCCTCAATATTGATGGGGTTGGGTTTCGTTTTATTGATACTGCAGGAATAAGAGAGACTCAGGAGAAGATTGAGATTATCGGTATTGAGAGGAGTTACGATAAAATTCGAGGTGCATCAGTAGTTCTCCTTATGCTGGATGCCCAGCGCGAGGAGTATTTCGGACTGGGTATCAAGCAACTCTCATCAGTTATTGATTCCGATAATCAAAAGATTATAATCTTACTCAATAAAACTGATTTATTAGGGCAAGTCAGTGACAGAGTTTATAATAAAAACGTCCAAAACTATATAAAAAAGATATCAGAGCTCTGTTCGGATAATGGTATTATACCTGTGGATATACTCCCACTATCTGCAAAAGAGCAGACCGGACTGGAAAGTTTAAAAGTGGCTCTTTTGAAATGCCGATTTAAAGACATAAGTAACTCCTACTCTACCCTGGTGACAAATGTCAGACACTACGAGGCACTTAAAGAGGCAAAAGAGGCGCTTTTAAGAGTGTTGACAGGTATGGATAGCTCAATGCCAACTGATCTGCTCTCACAGGATATCAGAGAGGCGCTTTTCCATATAGGAGAGATTGTAGGTGAAATCAGCTCTGATGAGATTTTGGGTAACATCTTCGGAAAGT
Organism: uncultured Muribaculaceae bacterium; assembly: GCA_964502485.1. Lineage (GTDB taxonomy): Bacteria > Bacteroidota > Bacteroidia > Bacteroidales > UBA932 > Bact-08. The sequence continues at coordinate 12,648 of CAZCXB010000033.1, forward strand.
TCTGCATCGGAAAGTAAACAGGGTTTCTAATTCTCCTCCTTCTCCTTTACCCTTGCTTTTACCGATCTTATTGTAGATGGACTTACAGAAAAGATGTTTGCAATGCTTTTCGCATCGTATCCCATTTGATAGAGAGCGTGGATAATCTTCTCGTAGTGGGAGAGCTCTTCTCTTGCCGAAATTTCAGGGAATGTTGATGTAAAAGTATCGCTTTTCGCAATCTCCGGAATAATATCTCTTAGAGTTGACTTAATATTATAGACGTGATTGTTAAGATTTTCGTAGGTCTCTTTAGACTCTTTTCTAGATCTTCCAGCCTCATTCAGAACATCTTTAATCAGAACAGGAAATGCACCTGCAGTAGTTTTTAGAACTTCGGTTATTACCCACATTTTTTTTGCATTTTCTGAATGTAACTGGAGATTGCTCTTTAAGCTCTTTATCTCATTTGTAAGTAGAGATCTACTCTTTTTTAGCTTATATAATTTATAAAGAGATGCCGATATCAGAATTAAAAATATAAAAATAAAGATTCCATAAAGATAGTCTACTCTGTTTTTTAGCTTTTGGTTTCCCTTTTTGAGTTTCTCAATCTCCAATCTATTACTCAGAAGAGTTTCGCTAAAATTATCTCTGCTCAATTTTGTGATAAGATTTTGATGTCTGCGATAGTATTCAAGAGCCTCCTGATAATAGCCATTACTCTCGTAAATTTTTGACAGATTCAAATAGCCAAGATGTGAATTTCGTGCATCTTTTATCAATGAATCCTTATATACAATAGCATAGTGAATTGCACTGTCAGGTTGATTTAATTGATTGTAGATAGAGGATAGATCCAAAAGGGACGTGTTTTTTCGTTTATTTAGAACTCTATTGTTGAAACTATCTTTTATTATAAGATTGTTATACTGGATTGCCTTGTCCAGGAGCCCTTTTTT
>CAZCXB010000034.1:0-13566 GCA_964502485.1 uncultured Muribaculaceae bacterium
GCTGAGATCATACCCTTTTCACCTGATCAGGATAATGCCTGCGAAGGGAAAGCGAGTCTCTTTTCACGTACCCCCCTGCAATAAAATAATTAATTATGAGAAAATTAACATTATTTTGCGGGGTATTTTTATTACCAATTTTTTCCCCGGCCCAAAACACAGGGCAGATTGAAAAAAAATCGGAAACAAAGCTTGACAGTGTTGTGGTAGAGGCCTACCGTGCAGGAGCTAATACACCGGTGAGTCACGCTGCTATAGATCTGTCAACTCTAAGGAGGCAATCTCCCGTTCACTCGGTCCCTATGGTGCTCTCCCTTATGCCATCTGTCGTCTCCTCCACCGAAGGCGGTAACGGACTTGGCTACTCTTCTCTTAGAATACGCGGTAGTGAAGGGTCAAGAATCAACGTTACTTTAAATGGAATTGCTCTCAATGACGGTGAGTCTCAGCAGGTGTTCTGGGTTAACATCCCCTCTTTAACCAATCTGCTTCAGGATATACAGGTACAAAGGGGTGTTGGAACATCAGTTAACGGCTCCGGGGCCTTTGGTGCAAGTATAAATATGAGAACTATCTTTGCCTCATCAGAACCTTACGCTAATGCCGAGTTTGGATTTGGAAGTTATAACACATATCTTACATCCATAGGAGCAGGAAGTGGCCTCTCAAAAAATGGTCTCTCATTTGATATTCGTTTCTCACACAACACCGGAGATGGTTATATAAGAAACGCTAAGAGCGATCTAAACTCGCTTTACGCCTCATTAGGTTGGTATAAGGGTGCTAATACCTTTAAAATAAACTATATAATGGGTGATCAAAAGACAGGCATAACATGGGAGGGGGTCACTGCAGAGCAGATGAAAACTGATAGAAGATTTAATCCTGCCGGCCTATACTTTGATATTGCCGGTAATCCTCAATATTATGATAATGAAACCGATAATTATACTCAGCACCATATTCAGGGACACTTTATCCATCAAATTTCCGGGAGTTTAACCTCAAGCACAACACTCCACTTTACAAAGGGTGACGGATTTTATGAAAACTATAAAGCAGACAGAAAGTTCTCTTCATATGCGCTCGGTAATCAGGTGGTAGAGGGAAAGAGTTACTCAAGATCGGATTTAATTCAGAGGCAACACTTAGATAACAACTATATAGCTTTCAACTCAAATCTATCATTCAATAAACAGGGGGTAAGTTCAGTTGCGGGATTATCTTACTCCTACTACGAGGGAGACCATTTTGGAAATGTTATATGGAGTATGTACAATGAGAATATCCCTGATAATTACAGATGGTATCTCAACAGAGGAGAGAAGGGAGATCTCTCGTTGTTTATTAAATCAGAGAAGAGCATCACCAAATCGCTTATCGCTTTTGCCGATTTACAATATAGAAGAGTTAAATACTCTTTAAGCGGTGATGATAAGGATTTTATCTCGCTTGATTGGGGTGAGGTTTACAACTTCTTTAATCCTAAAGGTGGTTTTACACTCAATCTCAATAGTGAGAATCAGATCTATGCCTCTCTATCTGTCGGTAGAAAAGAGCCGGGTAGGTCGGATATCAAGGAGTCAATCAAGGCATTGACGGAGAAGGATATCAAGCCTGAGAGGGTTTTGGACTATGAGTTTGGTTACCGTTTGAGGAGTGAAAAAGTTGATTTTTCTGCAAATCTTTATCTTATGGAGTATAAAGATCAGCTGATTCCTACAGGAAAGCTGAGTGAAACGGGCTATGTTATAAAAGAGAATGTAGATAGATCATACAGAAGAGGGGTTGAGCTTAGTGCCGCTATTAGACCTTCCAAATATTACGGTATTGATGCAAACCTATCTCTAAGCACTAATATGATAAAGGATTACACTCAATATACAGATCAGTTCGATGCCGACTGGAACCTTGTATTCCAGCGTGCAGTTAGATTCGATAAGAGTACTATTGCGCTCTCTCCCTCTGTAACTTCTATGGCCATGGTTTCGTTTTATCCGTGTAAGTCAACAATCTTTTCAATCAACGGAAGATATGTGGGGAGGCAGTATCTTGACAACACATCTAACGAAGATAGTTCGATACCCTCATACTTTGTAATGGCACTAAATGCCTCAAGGAGTTTTGAGATAAAGAGCAAAAGATTCATTGACCTACATCTGTTTGTTGATAATCTGCTTAATAGAAAATATGTCTCAAATGGTTGGGTATATACCGCGGAGTTTCTTTCGGGAGATCTATACCGAACAGAGGGTTTATATCCGCAGGCTGAGATTAACTTTACCGCTAAGGTCTCATTTCGTTTTTAAATAGCTTTATATATGGACTATACAGAGATATTCGGAGCTGTCACAGGGTTGCTTTATGTGGCACTTGAGATAAAACAGAAGAAGCTGATGTGGATTGTCGGGGGTATCTCTGCTTTGGTCTATATATTTATCTTTTTTGACTCATCGCTCTATGCAGCAGCCGGATTGCAGATCTATTTTGCAGCAGCGAGTCTTTATGGCTGGTGTGTGTGGAGCAGCCGGGAGGGGAGTGAGGGGAGCAGGGAGCCGGTTGTTGTACCTATGCCGGTCAGGATTGCAGTTATATCATCTTCGGTAGCGTTAGCGGCCTTTTTCCTTTTATGGTATCTGCTTGCTGAATATAGTAATGACCCTGCCCCTTTTGCTGATGCCCTGATTGCTATCCTTAGTATGCTTGCAACTTTTTGGGTTAGCCATAAATTCATTCAACACTGGATTTTATGGATTGCTGCAAATATTATTGCTATCTATATCTACTTCTCACTTGCTCTCTATGCAACTACTGCTCTTTATTTTATATATCTGATTGCAGCCATGGTAGGCTGGTTGCACTGGAGAAAGTTTAGACGTGTTTTGTATTAGCTGCAAAAAATGTTAATTTTGCCCGACTAAAACAATTGAATTATGCGTCTTATTGCAGATAGTGGCTCAACTAAGGTGGACTGGAGAGCTATCCACAGTGACGGTTCGATACAGGAGATATCGACAGCCGGTATAAACCCGTTTTTCCAGACGGAGGAGCAAATAGTTTATGAACTTCAGCAACATCTCGTTCCGGACATAAGTGCTTCGGTTAACGAGATCCACTTTTACGGAGCGGGTGTAACATCCGGAGATAAGGTTCAGGTGTTGCAAAATTGCTTTAGAAAGGTATTCCCTAAAGCGAGAGCAAATGCCTATACCGATCTTCTTGCTGCAGCACGGGCGCTTTGCGGTGCTAAACCCGGCATAGCAGCAATTCTTGGAACAGGTGCAAATTCTTGCTATTACGATGGAAAAGAGATAGTTGATAATGTTCCTGCATGTGGTTTTATACTTGGAGATGAGGGTAGCGGAGCAGTGTTAGGTAAAAAATTTATCTCGGACTACCTTAAGAGACAGTTACCTTCCGATCTGAATACACTATTTGATCAGAAGTACAATCTTAACTATGGTATTGTTGTTGAGAGAGTATACAGACAGCCTTTTCCTAACCGATATCTTGCAACCTTCTCTGTTTTTCTTAATGAGAACAGGAACCATCCCTATGTAGAGAAACTTCTTAAAGATAGTTTTACTGAGTTCTATACCAGAAATATAATGCAGTACGACTACAAAAAGTACCCGGTAAATATTGTTGGTTCTGTAGCATTTCACTATAAGGATACACTAACCGAAGTTGCGAGCACTCTTGGATTAAAGATTGGTAAGATTATTCAATCACCAATTGATGGTCTGGCAGAGTATCATAAATCAATTTAATATCATGAGAGTTACCGAACAATCTTCAAATTACAACGATCTGGACAAGATGTCCACTTTGGAGCTGCTTGTTAATATGAATAACGAGGATAAAACAGTTCCACTTGCCGTTGAAAAGTGTATACCTAATATAGAAAAACTTGTAGATCAAATAGTTGTAAGGCTCGAAAAAGGTGGAAGGCTCTTCTATCTTGGTGCCGGTACCAGTGGAAGACTAGGAATACTTGATGCTTCTGAGATTCCTCCAACATTTGGAGCTCCATATGATCTTGTTATTGGTCTTATTGCCGGTGGCGATAAAGCTATAAGAAGGGCAGTTGAGGCTGCTGAGGATAGTTGGGAGGGAGGTTGGAATGATATGCAGCAGTATGGTGTAGATCAGGATGATGTTGTTATTGGAATAGCAGCCTCAGGGACAACTCCTTATGTGATTGGAGCGGTAAAGGAGTCAAGATCTCGCGGTATTCTAACTGCATGTGTCACTTGTAACCCATCCAGCCCTCTTGCTGCGGAGGTGGATATTCCAATAGAGGCTGTTGTTGGTCCTGAGTTTGTAACCGGCAGTACACGAATGAAGGCAGGTACAGCTCAAAAGCTGGTTCTCAATATGATTACAACAACTTCAATGATTCGTTTGGGACATGTAAAGGGCAATAAGATGGTGGATATGCAGCTGACCAATGCCAAACTTGTAGATAGAGGTACCCGTATGATTATGGAGGAGGCCTCAATAACTGACTACGAACAGGCCAAAGAGCTCCTTCTTACTCACGGATCTGTGAGAAAGGCGGTAGATTTTTTCCGAAAACAGCAATAATTGCCTTTTCGATGATAAAAAACAATCTCTCCTCTTTACTTTTATCTGATGCTGTGGATGAGCTGAGTGCTCTTCCCGGAATAGGACGTAAAAGTGCTCTGAGGTTTGCTCTGCATATACTTAAGCAGCCAAGGGAGAATGTCGAGAGATTCAGTAAATCTATCTTGAGAATGAGAGAGGAGATTCGTTACTGTTTGGAATGCAATATGATTTCGGATACTCCGGTCTGCCCGCTGTGCAGCGATAAGAGTCGTAACCGCTCTGTTGTCTGTGTTGTTGAGAGCATCAGGGATGTAATTAGCATAGAGAATACGGGTGAGTATAATGGGCTCTATCATGTTCTTGGGGGCATAATATCTCCTATCGACGGAGTCTCTCCATCTGACCTTACAATTGATTCTCTTGTAAAAAGATTGGATGGTTCCGAGATTGAGGAGGTTTTCATGGCTTTGAGTACAACAATGGAGGGTGAGACAACCTCGTTTTATATCTATAAGAAGATTGTGGGTTTTAAGGTGAGGGTTAGTACAATTGCAAGAGGTGTAGGGTTCGGGGATGAACTTGAGTATACCGACGAAGTTACACTTGGTCGTTCAATTACAAATAGACAGCCATTTATGCCAGTAAATCAATAACAAGTAAACCAGTTAAATACGATATTATGCATCAATTTCCTGTTTCGTGGCTTCTTATAGCCTTTACTCTTTACACTGCTCTGCTCTTTTTTGTCTCGTGGTTGACCTCACGTAAGGCAGATATGGGTTCTTATTTCTTGGGGAATAAGAAATCTCCTTGGTATATAGTTGCTTATGGTATGGTTGGTACATCTATTTCTGGTGTTACCTTTATATCTGTCCCAGGTAATGTTCTTAATCAGAACTTTTACTATATGCCTCTGGTTCTTGGATTTCTTCTTGGTTATGTAGTGATTGCCCAGATACTTATTCCGCTGTATTACAAGATGAATCTAACCTCTATCTACACATATCTTGAGAAGAGATTCGGTTTTTTCTCGTATAAGACAGGTGCTTCTGTATTTATGGTTTCGAGAATTCTAGGCGCAGCTGTAAGGATCTTTGTGGTAGTTCTTGTTCTTCATACTTTTCTACCTGAGGGCTCTATTCCTTTCTGGGTTGTTGCATTTATATTTATGTTCCTTATATTCCTTTACACCTTTAAAGGTGGTGTTAAGACAATAATCTGGACTGATGTGCTTCAGACAACATTTATGCTTCTTGCGGTGTTCCTTACCATCTTCAGTATTGCAAAGGCTATGGACTGGAGTGTTGGAGAGATGCTTACAGAGGTTAAAAAATCTACGTTTTCAAGTTGGCTTGACTGGGAGTGGAGTCATGGTACGAACGCGATAAAGCAATTTATAGCAGGTATCTTTATTACTATTGTTATGACCGGTCTTGATCAGGAGATGATGCAGAAAAATCTCACCTGCAAAAATATTAAAGAGGCACAGAAGAATGTATATACAACAAGTGTGACTATAGTTATAGTTAACTACTTCTTCCTTCTTCTTGGAGCGGTACTTGCAATCTATGTAAGCAGCAAACTTGGCGGAATGGAGGGTATAGGTCTTGCAGATGCCGAAGGTGTCTTTACCAAGGCTCAGACAGATAAACTATTCCCTACTATAGCTAGCCAATACTTAGGTTTAGGAGTAGGCCTATTCTTTATAATTGGTTTGATATCGGCATCGTATCCAAGTGCAGGTGGAGCGCTCACCTCGCTTACAACCTCTTTTTGTATCGATTTTGTTGGCTTTAACAGTAGGACAGATTTGACAGAAATCAGGAAAAAAAGAATTCGTCAAATGGCTCATGCCGGATTTGCAATTCTATTCTTTATAATTATTGTTATCCTACACATTGTAAATAAGCAGGCGATAATCGATCTGGTCTATCTATTGGCAGCATATACCTACGGACCACTCTTAGGACTCTTTTTCTTTGGCCTGCTAACTAAATATCAGGTAAAGGATAGGTTCATACCTTTTGTTGCAATTGCCTCACCACTTATATGCTACGTCCTTGATGTAGCAGGAAAAGAGATGCTGGGCTTTGGTTTCGGCTTTACAATACTCATTGTCAACGGGCTACTCACATTCCTTGGCATGTATCTTCTTAGAGTTAAAAAACAGTAAATTTTTTTAAACAAATTTTGGGGTCTGACCCCCATTTCCCGCGGGAAATGGGGGTCAGACCCCAAAATTTGTTTAAAAAAATTTACTGTTTTTTAACTCTAAGAAGATACATGCCAAGGAATGTGAGTAGCCCGTTGACAATGAGTATTGTAAAGCCGAAACCAAAGCCCAGCATCTCTTTTCCTGCTACATCAAGGACGTAGCATATAAGTGGTGAGGCAATTGCAACAAAAGGTATGAACCTATCCTTTACCTGATATTTAGTTAGCAGGCCAAAGAAAAAGAGTCCTAAGAGTGGTCCGTAGGTATATGCTGCCAATAGATAGACCAGATCGATTATCGCCTGCTTATTTACAATGTGTAGGATAACAATAATTATAAAGAATAGAATTGCAAATCCGGCATGAGCCATTTGACGAATTCTTTTTTTCCTGATTTCTGTCAAATCTGTCCTACTGTTAAAGCCAACAAAATCGATACAAAAAGAGGTTGTAAGCGAGGTGAGCGCTCCACCTGCACTTGGATACGATGCCGATATCAAACCAATTATAAAGAATAGGCCTACTCCTAAACCTAAGTATTGGCTAGCTATAGTAGGGAATAGTTTATCTGTCTGAGCCTTGGTAAAGACACCTTCGGCATCTGCAAGACCTATACCCTCCATTCCGCCAAGTTTGCTGCTTACATAGATTGCAAGTACCGCTCCAAGAAGAAGGAAGAAGTAGTTAACTATAACTATAGTCACACTTGTTGTATATACATTCTTCTGTGCCTCTTTAATATTTTTGCAGGTGAGATTTTTCTGCATCATCTCCTGATCAAGACCGGTCATAACAATAGTAATAAAGATACCTGCTATAAATTGCTTTATCGCGTTCGTACCATGACTCCACTCCCAGTCAAGCCAACTTGAAAACGTAGATTTTTTAACCTCTGTAAGCATCTCTCCAACACTCCAGTCCATAGCCTTTGCAATACTGAAGATGGTAAGGAACACCGCAAGAAGCATAAATGTTGTCTGAAGCACATCAGTCCAGATTATTGTCTTAACACCACCTTTAAAGGTGTAAAGGAATATAAGGAACATAAATATAAATGCAACAACCCAGAAAGGAATAGAGCCCTCAGGTAGAAAAGTATGAAGAACAAGAACTACCACAAAGATCCTTACAGCTGCGCCTAGAATTCTCGAAACCATAAATACAGAAGCACCTGTCTTATACGAGAAAAAACCGAATCTCTTCTCAAGATATGTGTAGATAGAGGTTAGATTCATCTTGTAATACAGCGGAATAAGTATCTGGGCAATCACTACATAACCAAGAAGAAATCCAAGAACCAGAGGCATATAGTAAAAGTTCTGATTAAGAACATTACCTGGGACAGATATAAAGGTAACACCAGAAATAGATGTACCAACCATACCATAAGCAACTATATACCAAGGAGATTTCTTATTCCCCAAGAAATAAGAACCCATATCTGCCTTACGTGAGGTCAACCACGAGACAAAAAAGAGCAGAGCAGTGTAAAGAGTAAAGGCTATAAGAAGCCACGAAACAGGAAATTGATGCATAATATCGTATTTAACTGGTTTACTTGTTATTGATTTACTGGCATAAATGGCTGTCTATTTGTAATTGAACGACCAAGTGTAACTTCGTCGGTATACTCAAGTTCATCCCCGAACCCTACACCTCTTGCAATTGTACTAACCCTCACCTTAAAACCCACAATCTTCTTATAGATATAAAACGAGGTTGTCTCACCCTCCATTGTTGTACTCAAAGCCATGAAAACCTCCTCAATCTCGGAACCATCCAATCTTTTTACAAGAGAATCAATTGTAAGGTCAGATGGAGAGACTCCGTCGATAGGAGATATTATGCCCCCAAGAACATGATAGAGCCCATTATACTCACCCGTATTCTCTATGCTAATTACATCCCTGATGCTCTCAACAACACAGACAACAGAGCGGTTACGACTCTTATCGCTGCACAGCGGGCAGACCGGAGTATCCGAAATCATATTGCATTCCAAACAGTAACGAATCTCCTCTCTCATTCTCAAGATAGATTTACTGAATCTCTCGACATTCTCCCTTGGCTGCTTAAGTATATGCAGAGCAAACCTCAGAGCACTTTTACGTCCTATTCCGGGAAGAGCACTCAGCTCATCCACAGCATCAGATAAAAGTAAAGAGGAGAGATTGTTTTTTATCATCGAAAAGGCAATTATTGCTGTTTTCGGAAAAAATCTACCGCCTTTCTCACAGATCCGTGAGTAAGAAGGAGCTCTTTGGCCTGTTCGTAGTCAGTTATTGAGGCCTCCTCCATAATCATACGGGTACCTCTATCTACAAGTTTGGCATTGGTCAGCTGCATATCCACCATCTTATTGCCCTTTACATGTCCCAAACGAATCATTGAAGTTGTTGTAATCATATTGAGAACCAGCTTTTGAGCTGTACCTGCCTTCATTCGTGTACTGCCGGTTACAAACTCAGGACCAACAACAGCCTCTATTGGAATATCCACCTCCGCAGCAAGAGGGCTGGATGGGTTACAAGTGACACATGCAGTTAGAATACCGCGAGATCTTGACTCCTTTACCGCTCCAATCACATAAGGAGTTGTCCCTGAGGCTGCTATTCCAATAACAACATCATCCTGATCTACACCATACTGCTGCATATCATTCCAACCTCCCTCCCAACTATCCTCAGCAGCCTCAACTGCCCTTCTTATAGCTTTATCGCCACCGGCAATAAGACCAATAACAAGATCATATGGAGCTCCAAATGTTGGAGGAATCTCAGAAGCATCAAGTATTCCTAGTCTTCCACTGGTACCGGCACCAAGATAGAAGAGCCTTCCACCTTTTTCGAGCCTTACAACTATTTGATCTACAAGTTTTTCTATATTAGGTATACACTTTTCAACGGCAAGTGGAACTGTTTTATCCTCGTTATTCATATTAACAAGCAGCTCCAAAGTGGACATCTTGTCCAGATCGTTGTAATTTGAAGATTGTTCGGTAACTCTCATGATATTAAATTGATTTATGATACTCTGCCAGACCATCAATTGGTGATTGAATAATCTTACCAATCTTTAATCCAAGAGTGCTCGCAACTTCGGTTAGTGTATCCTTATAGTGAAATGCTACAGAACCAACAATATTTACCGGGTACTTTTTGTAGTCGTACTGCATTATATTTCTGGTATAGAACTCAGTAAAACTATCTTTAAGAAGTTTCTCTACATAGGGATGGTTCCTGTTCTCATTAAGAAAAACAGAGAAGGTTGCAAGATATCGGTTAGGAAAAGGCTGTCTGTATACTCTCTCAACAACAATACCATAGTTAAGATTGTACTTCTGATCAAATAGTGTATTCAGATCGGAAGGTAACTGTCTCTTAAGGTAGTCCGAGATAAATTTTTTACCTAACACTGCTCCGCTACCCTCATCTCCAAGTATAAAACCACATGCAGGAACATTATCAACTATCTCTTTTCCATCGTAATAGCAAGAATTTGCACCTGTTCCAAGAATTGCTGCTATGCCGGGTTTAGCACCGCAAAGCGCCCGTGCTGCAGCAAGAAGATCGGTATAGGCATTTGCTCTCGCTTTAGGGAATACCTTTCTAAAGCAATTTTGCAACACCTGAACCTTATCTCCGGATGTTACACCCGCTCCGTAAAAGTGGATCTCGTTAACCGAAGCACTTATGTCCGGAACGAGATGTTGCTGAAGTTCATAAACTATTTGCTCCTCCGTCTGGAAAAACGGGTTTATACCGGCTGTCGATATCTCCTGTATCGAACCGTCACTGTGGATAGCTCTCCAGTCCACCTTAGTTGAGCCACTATCTGCAATAAGACGCATAATTCAATTGTTTTAGTCGGGCAAAATTAACATTTTTTGCAGCTAATACAAAACACGTCTAAACTTTCTCCAGTGCAACCAGCCTACCATGGCTGCAATCAGATATATAAAATAAAGAGCAGTAGTTGCATAGAGAGCAAGTGAGAAGTAGATATAGATAGCAATAATATTTGCAGCAATCCATAAAATCCAGTGTTGAATGAATTTATGGCTAACCCAAAAAGTTGCAAGCATACTAAGGATAGCAATCAGGGCATCAGCAAAAGGGGCAGGGTCATTACTATATTCAGCAAGCAGATACCATAAAAGGAAAAAGGCCGCTAACGCTACCGAAGATGATATAACTGCAATCCTGACCGGCATAGGTACAACAACCGGCTCCCTGCTCCCCTCACTCCCCTCCCGGCTGCTCCACACACACCAGCCATAAAGACTCGCTGCTGCAAAATAGATCTGCAATCCGGCTGCTGCATAGAGCGATGAGTCAAAAAAGATAAATATATAGACCAAAGCAGAGATACCCCCGACAATCCACATCAGCTTCTTCTGTTTTATCTCAAGTGCCACATAAAGCAACCCTGTGACAGCTCCGAATATCTCTGTATAGTCCATATATAAAGCTATTTAAAAACGAAATGAGACCTTAGCGGTAAAGTTAATCTCAGCCTGCGGATATAAACCCTCTGTTCGGTATAGATCTCCCGAAAGAAACTCCGCGGTATATACCCAACCATTTGAGACATATTTTCTATTAAGCAGATTATCAACAAACAGATGTAGGTCAATGAATCTTTTGCTCTTTATCTCAAAACTCCTTGAGGCATTTAGTGCCATTACAAAGTATGAGGGTATCGAACTATCTTCGTTAGATGTGTTGTCAAGATACTGCCTCCCCACATATCTTCCGTTGATTGAAAAGATTGTTGACTTACACGGATAAAACGAAACCATGGCCATAGAAGTTACAGAGGGAGAGAGCGCAATAGTACTCTTATCGAATCTAACTGCACGCTGGAATACAAGGTTCCAGTCGGCATCGAACTGATCTGTATATTGAGTGTAATCCTTTATCATATTAGTGCTTAGAGATAGGTTTGCATCAATACCGTAATATTTGGAAGGTCTAATAGCGGCACTAAGCTCAACCCCTCTTCTGTATGATCTATCTACATTCTCTTTTATAACATAGCCCGTTTCACTCAGCTTTCCTGTAGGAATCAGCTGATCTTTATACTCCATAAGATAAAGATTTGCAGAAAAATCAACTTTTTCACTCCTCAAACGGTAACCAAACTCATAGTCCAAAACCCTCTCAGGCTTGATATCCTTCTCCGTCAATGCCTTGATTGACTCCTTGATATCCGACCTACCCGGCTCTTTTCTACCGACAGATAGAGAGGCATAGATCTGATTCTCACTATTGAGATTGAGTGTAAAACCACCTTTAGGATTAAAGAAGTTGTAAACCTCACCCCAATCAAGCGAGATAAAATCCTTATCATCACCGCTTAAAGAGTATTTAACTCTTCTATATTGTAAATCGGCAAAAGCGATAAGCGATTTGGTGATGCTCTTCTCTGATTTAATAAACAACGAGAGATCTCCCTTCTCTCCTCTGTTGAGATACCATCTGTAATTATCAGGGATATTCTCATTGTACATACTCCATATAACATTTCCAAAATGGTCTCCCTCGTAGTAGGAGTAAGATAATCCCGCAACTGAACTTACCCCCTGTTTATTGAATGATAGATTTGAGTTGAAAGCTATATAGTTGTTATCTAAGTGTTGCCTCTGAATTAAATCCGATCTTGAGTAACTCTTTCCCTCTACCACCTGATTACCGAGCGCATATGAAGAGAACTTTCTGTCTGCTTTATAGTTTTCATAAAATCCGTCACCCTTTGTAAAGTGGAGTGTTGTGCTTGAGGTTAAACTCCCGGAAATTTGATGGATAAAGTGTCCCTGAATATGGTGCTGAGTATAATTATCGGTTTCATTATCATAATATTGAGGATTACCGGCAATATCAAAGTATAGGCCGGCAGGATTAAATCTTCTATCAGTTTTCATCTGCTCTGCAGTGACCCCCTCCCATGTTATGCCTGTCTTTTGATCACCCATTATATAGTTTATTTTAAAGGTATTAGCACCCTTATACCAACCTAATGAGGCGTAAAGCGAGTTTAGATCGCTCTTAGCGTTTCTTATATAACCATCTCCGGTGTTGTGTGAGAAACGAATATCAAATGAGAGACCATTTTTTGAGAGGCCACTTCCTGCTCCTATGGATGTAAGATATGTGTTATAACTTCCAAATCCAAACTCGGCATTAGCGTAAGGTTCTGATGAGGCAAAGATAGTTCTCATATTTATACTTGCACCAAAGGCCCCGGAGCCGTTAACTGATGTTCCAACACCCCTTTGTACCTGTATATCCTGAAGCAGATTGGTTAAAGAGGGGATGTTAACCCAGAACACCTGCTGAGACTCACCGTCATTGAGAGCAATTCCATTTAAAGTAACGTTGATTCTTGACCCTTCACTACCGCGTATTCTAAGAGAAGAGTAGCCAAGTCCGTTACCGCCTTCGGTGGAGGAGACGACAGATGGCATAAGGGAGAGCACCATAGGGACCGAGTGAACGGGAGATTGCCTCCTTAGAGTTGACAGATCTATAGCAGCGTGACTCACCGGTGTATTAGCTCCTGCACGGTAGGCCTCTACCACAACACTGTCAAGCTTTGTTTCCGATTTTTTTTCAATCTGCCCTGTGTTTTGGGCCGGGGAAAAAATTGGTAATAAAAATACCCCGCAAAATAATGTTAATTTTCTCATAATTAATTATTTTATTGCAGGGGGGTACGTGAAAAGAGACTCGCTTTCCCTTCGCAGGCATTATCCTGATCAGGTGAAAAGGGTATGATCTCAGC
>CAZCXB010000035.1:0-13544 GCA_964502485.1 uncultured Muribaculaceae bacterium
CACCTCTCAGGTTTTTTTGCAACTCGCAGATAATGAAATGCGATTTTTTTGAAATATCACTAAAAACGCAAAAGCATTGTTGCTAGAACGCAGGAATATAATGTTTTGCAAAATAATCCGAGAGGTGGAAAAACTTGCGCAGCAATAATAAAACCTGCGCAGCAGACCACACTCTTTGGAGGTGTTTTTATAATTAATTGTAATCCAAGGATGTAAATTCAATAACTCAATATTTAGAGGCTTTGACAGAGTTTGATGTAAATATGTATTTTTCACATATATACAAATGCCAATTTTCCAATATTGGAAAACTGTCTTTTATATCTAATTAACTAAGAAAGGGATACATAAAACTCTGGCAAAGCCACAACCCTTGCCAAGGTCATTGGTCAATTGAACTACTATGTCATCTTTTTGTTTCTCTTCTATAAATAGTTAAAAAATGAAAAAACAAGACTGGACAATAGAGAGTATTGGCAACTTAAATGGTAAAAGAGTTATCATAACCGGTGGTGCAAGCGGAATCGGATTCGAGGCTGCAAAGGTGCTTTCGGCAAAGGGGGCCCAAGTTATTATTGCAGTAAGAAATATAGAGAAGGGGCAGCGGGCACTTGCCAGGATTAAGGCAGATAACCCTTTAGCAGATATATCCCTTATGAATCTGGATCTTGGCAATCTTGCAAGTGTGCGCGAATTTGCACAAGAGTTTACTCAAAAATATAAGAGTCTGGATCTGCTTATAAATAACGCCGGAGTTATGATCCCGCCATACCAAAAGACAAAAGATGGTTTTGAACTGCAATTCGGCACCAACCATCTTGCCCACTTTGCACTTACAGGTCTACTTCTGCCTCTGCTGACATCTACACCCGGGTCAAGAGTTGTAACTGTGAGCAGCATTGCAAGCAGAGGAGCAAAGATCTATTTTGACAATCTGGATGGATCAAAAGGTTTTTCAACAATGAGCTTTTACCGTCAAAGTAAATTTTCCAACCTTCTATTCGGCAAAGAGCTCGACTACAGACTTAAACAATCCGGAGCTAATACAAAAAGCATCGTTTGCCATCCAGGAGTATCAGCAACCAACCTCTTTATGAGAGGATCAGGTAAAGAGGGGGGCAAAGTGATGAACTTCCTTTTGTCACTCTTTGCCCAACCGGCACACAAAGGAGCTCTCCCTACCCTTTTCGCTGCAACTAATCCGCAACTTCAAGGCGGAGAGTACATCGGGCCGGACGGAGTTGCAAACTTCAGAGGCAATCCGGCCATATCCGCCGAGGGAGATAAACTCTTCAAATCAGATATCTCCCAAAAATTATGGAAGGTCTCTGAACAGCTAACCGGCGTAAGCTACTAACCTTGGCAAGGGTTGTGGACTTTGGTCCACAACCCTTGCCAAGGTCTCCCTCCTTTAGGGTATTTCGCTATCTGTTGATCTTATATGTAGAACAACATTAATTTCTTCAGATATGAAAACAACAATTAAACAAAGTATCCTGCTGATTCTGGCGATAGCAATATTTTCGGGAGGCTCTCCAATTTGGGCACAGCAGACAAAAGAGTTCTTTACAGTAAAAGGGGTCGTTAAAGAGAAACAGACCAACAAGAGTCTCGAGTACGCAAACATATCGGTTGCAGGAACCAATATCGGGACTATTACAAACACCAATGGAGAGTTCTCTCTAAAAGTCAAGTACTCGCTAAAGGCAAAGACAATTGAGGTATCACACATTGGCTATACCACAAGCAGAATCTCTGTAAATGGTGAGAGTATGGATAATCTCACAGTATATCTCACACCTCAGCCAAGTCTGTTAGATGAGATTACAATACGGGCTCTTGATGCGAAAGCACTCGTAGAGAGCGCAATAGGCAATATTGAGAAAAACTACAGCTCTAATGAGAACCTATTATCCGGATTTTATCGTGAAACAATAAGAAAAAGGAGGACATATATAAATGTATCGGAAGCTATAGTGGAGATTTATAAAAGCCCATACACTCAAGGTCTTGACAAAGATATTATCCAAATCTATAAAGGTAGAAAGCTCATCAGCCCAAAAGCGGACGACACCCTTATGGTGAAACTCCTTGGAGGACCAAACCTCTCAATCTATCTCGATGTGGTTAAGAACCCCGACCTGATGCTCAACAAAGAGACCCTCTCCTTCTACAAATTCGCAATGGAAGAGTCAGTTATGATAGAGGATCGCCCTCACTATGTAGTATCCTTTATCCCCCAGGTGATTCTCCCTTACGCTTTGCATTACGGTAAACTATTTATAGACAGGGAGAGTCTTGCATTCTCAAGAGCCGAGTTCAGCGTAAGTATGGATGATAGAAATAAGGCAACTCAGGCAATACTTAAAAAGAAACCATTCAGCATGCGCTTCAAGCCGGAGAATATCTCTTTTCTTGTCACCTATAAACAGAGGGATGGAAAGAGTCACCTAAACTACATCAGAAGCGAGATTCAATTTAAGTGTGACTGGAAGAGAAAACTCTTCTCTACAAACTACACCATTGTATCCGAGACAGTTATCACCGGAGGAAAGGGCGAGAATATCTCCAGAATCCCTTACAGACTATCTTTTAGAGAGAGTCAGTCACTCTCCGATAAAGTTAACAACTTCTTTGATGCAGACTTTTGGGAAGATTACAATATAATTGAGCCGGACGAATCACTTGAGTATGCAGTAAGCAGACTAAAAAGAGAGAACTTAAAGCTGAGCTCAGATTAAAATATCCTTGCTATATTTGAAGGTATGTTAAACGACCTGTTTCAGTTAAAAAAAGTTAAGGAGGGGGATATAGGTGCATTTGAGGGCCTGTTCCGCAAGTACTACTCCCCTCTCCTCTTTTATGCCACAGGTATAACCGGGAGCTCCCAAATTGCAGAGGATATAATCCAGGATCTCTTTTATGTTTTATGGAGGGACCGCGAAAAACTTCAAATACTGAGCTCTTTTAAAAGCTATCTTTACAGCGCCATAAGAAACAGATCTTTAAGGTATTGTGAGAAAATTAAGACAGATGAGAAGTACAGGAGTAACCTCACCTATACAATACAGGGGGAGAGCACACCCGACTCACAGGAGAGTCTGGAGTATCTGGAGCTGGAGGAGATTGTAAAGAGGGTTATGTCAGATATGCCGGATAGAAGAGTACAGATTTTCCGGATGCACAGATTTCGCAATCTAAAGTACAAGGAGATAGCAGATGAGCTATCAATATCAGTTAAGACAGTAGAGGCAGAGATGACAAAAGTGCTCAAAACACTAAAAAAAGAGATTGAAAAACACACGACAATATCATGATTTCAAAAGAGAGAGATAACAGAAGAAGAGATGCTGCATGGGACCGGCTCTATAATCGGTTAGAGCAGGATGGGCTCCTGGAGAGTATCCAGGGAAAAGACCAGGCAAGAGCCTCGGGAAGTGACCAGGCAAAAGACCAGGCAAAATCTCAGGACAAAGCCCATGATAGAGCAATCGTTTACAGCACATTAAGGTGGGCGGCATCAATTGTAATATTGGTAGGTGCAACGCTTCTACTCACAAAAGGTCTGTTTAATCCACAGGAGATGATTTTGCTCCAAAACGGAGAGGAGAGCTCTTCATACGCAACAACTCTTGAAGATGGATCAGCAGTATATATGTCACAAAACACATCAATCTCTTACCCTAAAAGATTCGGTAAAGTAAGTCGTGAGGTTAAGTTAGAGGGAGACGCATATTTCGAAATCTCCAAAAATGAGAAGATCCCATTTATTATTGACACCAAGCAATTGATAATTGAGGTGCTTGGAACATCCTTCGATGTAAAAGCATCAGGAACAACAGCCCCATCAATCTCGGTAAAGACAGGAGTGGTTAGAGTTACTTCTAAAAGTAACGGACAGAGTTTAAAGGTAAAGGCCGGAGAGAGTGCACTCCTATCTCCGGAAGGAGTTCTTGAACTAACTCAATCGGATAGCAACCAATTCTCTAAATATCTGACTAAGATTCGTTTTAAAGATGAAAAACTATCCAATGTATCGGAGATAATAAACAGAAACACTCCGGGTGGAGTTCAAATTGAGATCTCTCCCGAGCTTGAGGAGAGAGTTATAACCGCCACATTCTACGGCAGCTCTGCCGACTCAATGGCACAAATGATCTGTTTTGCACTAAACCTTAAATTTACACGGGAGGGAGAGAGGATACTAATTCATCAATAGCCAACGGTATGAGAAGAGTCTTGATATATATACAGCTCACACTTATCGCCTGCCTAATAATTTTGTCCCACTCAAAATTAAGGGCAGATGAGGTGAGGGTATCCATATCAAGAGGAAGAGGAACCACATATAGTCTGCTAAACAGGATAACAGAGCAGACCGGACTATATCTTATATACGACAGCCGGTTGATAGAGAATGATAAACGTGTCAGGGTAGAAGATGGTGACTATTCTCTGGAAGAGGCAGTAAGGGCAATAACCGGCAACAATCTGCTCAATATAAAAATTGAGGGAAATCATCTCCTTATATTTAAACCGGAAAATATCACCCAAAGCCTCCAACCAGAAGAGAGAGATGATAGCAACACCTTCTTCTCTCTATCGGGAAGAGTTTTGGACAGGATTACAGGAGAGCCTCTGGTTTACGGCACCGTCAGCGTTAGTGATTACCCTTTAGGGACTGTGACTAACAGTAACGGAGAGTTTAAGCTTACACTTCCCGACTCTCTTCTTGGAACACATATCAAATTTTCACACCTGGGCTATCTAACCAGAACAATAGAGACATCAATCCTCTCCGGACAACACCTTACATTCTGGATGGACCAGACAGTTATACCTCTGCAGGAGATTGTAGTACGGGCTATTGATGCTAATAAAACATTGAGAGAGATGCTCTCCGCAAGATCTACCAACTACAGCAAAGAGCCTGCCTATCTAACCACATTCTACAGAGAGGGGGTAGAGCATAAGACCAGCACAACTTTAAGTGAAGCTGTTCTAAAGATCTACAAGACAGGTATCAACCACAATACAAGCAGCGAACAGGTTAAGGTCCTCAAGATGCGCCGACTCTCAAATTCGGATGAAAAGGACACACTGGTTACAAGAATCAAATCAAGTATCAACTCTTCACTACTGCTCGACCTTGTGAAGAATCCGCCCGACTTCCTTTTGCCCGCAGGCAATGAATCCCTTTACGACTACTCCCACACAGACATTACAGTTATTGACGAGAGGAGGGTTTATGTTATCTCCTTTGAGCAAAAGGAGGGTATAACAGCCCCACTCTACAGGGGTAAACTCTACATTGACGCATTAAACTTTGCACTGGTAGAGGCCAGATTTGAGATCAATCCGGAATTTGTAAAGATGACAAAAGATGAGATAATCATTAAGAAGAGCAAGAACATTGAGATAACTCCCGAGAGTATCAGCTATATTGTCTCATATAAACCATACCTGGGAGTTTACTACCTCAACCATGTACGGGGAGATCTAAGGTTTAAGGTTAAGCGAAAACGGAGGATGTTCAGCTCATCACTCCACGCCTGGTTCGAAATGGTAAACTGCAATACAGAGATATCGGATGTCACTCCGTTTCCACGCAATGAGAGATTATCCACAAGGGATATATTTTCTGAGAAAACATACTTTTATGATAAGAATTTTTGGGGTAACTTTAACGTCATTATTCCGGAAGAGAGTCTTAAAGATTTTATAGGAAAATATAATTATAATTAAATCATCTACTATGAAAGCCAACATCTTGCCTGTGATATTAGCAATCTTGCTAACTACGGGCTGTAAAACAGAAAAAGTGAAAATAACCAATCAAACCGATTTCCCCGCACCCCCTGTTGCAGAGAGGATACCACAGGTATTCAACGAATTTGGCATAGAGCGTATAGACAACTACTACTGGATCAGAGATAAGGAGAACCAAAAGGTAATCGACTATCTTGTAGCGGAAAACAGCTATACCGATACCGTAATGAGTACTACCAAAGAGCTTCAGGAGAGAATCTACAACGAGATTATGGGCCGTATTAAAGATGCCGATGAGAGTTATCCATCGTTTAATAACGGCTACTACTACTACTCCCGTACCGAGAGCGGCAAACAGTACAGAATATATTGCAGAAAAAAGGGCTCTATTGATGCTCCGGAAGAGATTATCTTTGATGTAAACAGCATGGCAGAGGGGAAGAGGGCCTTCCGTTTTGCAAGATATTCCGTTAGTCCAGACAACAAGCTTGCTGCCTACGCATTCAACGAGACCGGCTCATTTGCAGAGGCAACAATAAAGATCAGAAACCTTGAGACAGGAGAAGATCTGCAGGATGTTATAGAGAAGGCCTCATCTTTCGCTTGGGCAAACGATAATCAGACACTGTTTTATACAGTTATAGACAATGCCCTAAGGCCATATCGTGTTTATCGTCACACTCTTGGGTCAAAGAGGGCAGATGACTTTATCTATGAAGAGAGCGATGCAAGGTTCAACACCTATGTATTTAAAAGCAAGACAGATGACCTGATCTTTATTGGAAGCGTAAGTACGTCAACATCTGAGTTTCAGCTTCTATCTGCCAACGACCCAAAAGGCAACTTCAAGGTGTTCCTCCCAAGGGTTCAGGGTGTGGACTACTCTGTAAGTCATCACAAAGATAGATTCTATATCCGCTATAAAGACAGTACCAATATCAACGGAATGATCTACACTGCCCCTTTGGAGAGTTATGCAGATAAGAGCACATGGTCAATCTTTATGGAGCATGATAAGGAGACAAGAATTGAGAGCTTTGATCTCTACCGCGACTATGTTGCCGTGGAGATCAGGAAGAGCGGTCTCAACCAGATTCGCATTTTCAATCTAACCGACAATGCAGTATCTGAGATAACCTTTCCCGAACCTGTTTATACAGCATCTCTGGGTGGAAATCCGGAGTATAATGCTGTTACCCTACGATATAACTATACATCACTCAATAGACCATCTACGCTCTATGAGTACAACATGGAGAGCAAAGAGAGTGTCAAGCTAAAGGAGCAGGAGGTCCCTTCCGGATTCAATCCGGATGACTATACAGTTGAGAGATTGTGGGCAAAGGCCTCCGACGGAGTTGAGGTTCCTATGGCAATTGTCTATAAAAAGGGGCTTAGAAAAAATGGGAAGAACCCGGCTATGCTCTACTCATATGGTAGTTACGGATCCAGCTCGGATGTCTTCTTTAGCCCTGCCATATATAGCCTAATCGACAGAGGGTTTGTATATGCCATAGCTCAGATAAGGGGCGGAAGTGACCTTGGAGAGCAGTGGTACGAAGATGGCAAGCTGCTTAAAAAGAAGAACACTTTTACAGACTTTATTGCCTGTGCAGAGAAGCTTATATCTGACAAATACACATCTGCATCGAAACTATCTGCAATGGGTGGAAGCGCAGGAGGTCTCCTGATGGGAGCTGTTGTAAATATGAGGCCGGATCTCTTTAATACTATTGTTGCTCATGTCCCTTTTGTAGATGTAATCAACACAATGTTAGATACATCTCTTCCACTTACAACTCAAGAGTATGAGGAGTGGGGAGATCCAAACGTAGAGGAGTACTACAGATATATCCTCTCCTACTCGCCATACGACAACGTTACAACCAAAGAGTACCCGAATATTCTTGCAACAGGTGGTCTTAATGACTCTCAGGTTGGATTCCACGAGCCGACCAAGTGGGTGGCAAAACTAAGAGAGCACAAGAGTGATAACAACATTGTTCTTCTCTACACAAATATGGACTCAGGTCACGGAGGGGCAACAGGACGTTATGACAGAATAAAGGAGGTAGCATTTGAATACGCTTTTGTATTGGATCGTCTGGGAATAAGAGAGTAGCGCCACTTTATGAAGATAACCCTTCCTGATACTCTTCCCGGCAAAGAGGCACACCTGCTGATGGCACCGGAACCAAGAGTAATTACACTAATTCAGGAGCTGACTCCTCCCTCAAATGCAAAGGAGTCAGCTGTCCTTATTCTACTCTCACCTCCACAAAAAGAGGAGAGAGAAGAGTCTCTAGAATCACAATACCTACATCAAGAGGAGATTTTAAACTGGGAGCTACTGTTTATCAAAAGAAATACTTACAACGGTGTTCACTCAGGGCAGATAGCATTCCCCGGGGGAAAATGTGAGAATGGAGACTTCGACTATACCTTTACAGCATGCAGAGAGGCAAATGAGGAGCTTGGAATTGAGCGTTCAAAAATCGAGATTATAGGTGAGCTGACCAAGCTCTATGTTCCTCCAAGCAACTTTACCATCTACCCTATAGTTGCAATCAACAGGGGATTCAATAACTACTCCCCTGACCCGAGAGAGGTAGCAGAGTATATCCAAATCCCTCTTAAGAGTTTTGACCCTCTCCTCTCTAAAAGATGCAAAGTACAAGTCGGACCATACGAATGGGTACACGCCCCGGGATATGTAATTAATGGGCACATAATATGGGGAGCAACCGCAATGATTATTGCCGAGCTCTATGTTGCGATCACCACAAGTGAGGGAGCTTTTAGAAGTTCATAGCAGTAGCTGTCGAAATCAGATCCTTGATTAGAGCATAGAGTTCGTCGTCAAATCCGGTTTTGTATGAGCGGGAGTTGCATAAAACTACAGCGTTTACATTTTGCCCCATTACCCATATTACACCGGTGCCTGCAAGATTACCTCCATGATAATAGGATCCGGGAAAGAATGTGTGGTTTGTTCTCCAGCCGAGAGCATATCTGTTATAGGCTGCCGATGGTGTTAGCATTAATGTGCGGGTTGCCGGAGAGATAATATCAGGGACACTTGTCAGACCATCAATATGAAATAGCAGTTTAAGCATCTCCTCAGTTGATGCAATAACCCCCCCCGCTGCTGCAATAATCTGCATCTCATTACCATATCCGTTTGTTCCATCCTGAGAGTAGTAGACAACCTCATCGGCCCTACGTTGAGTCTGATCTCCGCCTACATGAACGTTTGTTACACCTGCAAGGGCCATAACCTCTTTAAGATATTGCTCATAACTCTTTCCGCTAAGCTTCTCAATAATCTTTCCAAGAATACCAAAACCCATATTGAAGTATGAGTAGGTGGTACCCGGTTCTCCTTGCGAAGAGTTTAAAACATAATTGATCCTCTGATCAAGTGTCTGTCCCTTAAAGCTGGAGGTAAACATAGGATCCGGATTGCTTGTCCATCCGCTGTTATGCTCCAAAAGGTTTCTAACCGTTACCTTTGCCGCTTTTTCTGTAACGTTATTAGGGAACTCGCTCTCAAGTAATCCCCCCACACCAAAAACTCTGCTCTCAACAGTTAGCTTACCTTGCTCAATAAGCTTCATTATACATATGGTTGTAAACTGCTTGGATACACTTGCCAGTCTAAAAAGATGGTTAGGTTTGGTTCTTGTATCATCCACAACAATTGCAAATCCGGCTCCGGTCTTATATACAATCTGCTCATTCTTGGATATAGCAAAAGATATCCCCAGAATAGAGAATTTGTCCATAAAAGCATATACCATTCTGTCCAGCTCCTTTCTTCCTATCTGGGCAAGAACCTTGTACTCTTTATTCTTTCCCGACTCTGAGGTGACAAGCACCTTAACAATATTTGAAAAATCAAATGCCGGCAAACTTCCGGTAACAGCTGTTCCGTTTATCTTTATTGTTGCTCCGGGAGAGACTGTGATCGCAGGTTTTAGTGAGTTTAATGAAGCACCCTGCGGAACTGTTATGTAGAGAATATTCCCCGACATATATGATGTACAATCCTCGGTAAGAGAGGAGTTGTCCTTTCTATCGAATGTAAATGCCGTAATATTATTATAGTCCGATTTACCCGGAACAATAATCACATTCTCTTTTGAGCAAGAGAGTACAAACAAGGAGAGAACGGCAATAGCTGTTAACCTGACAGCTATGCCGGAGAGTTTGAGGTTTTTCATTAAATAAAAAGTCTAAATGTATGTTTTTGAGTTGCGAATTTCCGTTTCAATAAGACAGACGCTAATCTGTTGACATCTCCCTCTCCACATCCTCCACAGTAACAGGGAGTCTAGAAGATCCAAGCAGCCTGCATCCGTTAGCGGTCACAAGAACGTCATCCTCAAGGCGTATCCCTCCAAAATTATAGTAATCGGCAAGTTTATCAAAATTGATAAATTCACTGTTTATCCCCTCCTCTCTCCACTTATCTATTAGAGCAGGAATAAAATAGCATCCCGGTTCAACAGTGATAACATGGCCGGCCTTAAGCTCCTTGCCCATTCTGAGAGATCTCAGACCAAACATAGTAGCCCTCTTATGGGTATCGTCGTAACCTACAAAGTTCTCTCCTAAGTCCTCCATATCATGCACATCCATACCCATCTGATGGCCAAGCCCGTGAGGCATAAAGAGTGCATGTGCACCTGCTGCTACTGCCTCATCGGCATCTCCCTTCATAAGACCTAAGTTGATAAGTCCCTGAGCAAGAATCTTTGCTGCAGCAAGATGAACCTCTCTGTATGTAATCCCCGGCCTTATCATATCGATTGCCATATTGTTTGCAGTAGATACAATTGTATAGATATCTCTCTGGCGGGAGGTGAATTTTCCACCGGAAGGAATTGTGCGGGTAAAATCGGAGGCGTAGTGCATATTTGTCTCTGCTCCGGCATCAATCACAAGCAGACGCCCCTCTGTAAGCACCTGATGGTGCATATGATTATGAAGTGTCTCCCCATTTTGGGATAGGATTATAGGGAAGGATGGCATTGTACCGTTTGAGATAGATATCCCCTCCATTACACCAACAAGCTCCTGCTCTACCATACCAAGTTTTGCCAACTTCATAGCTGTCATATGCATCATATAGCCTATATCGGCAGCTCTGTCCATCTCCTCAATCTCACAGCTCTCCTTAATCTCCCTTAAAGCTACTACTCCACGTATAAACTCCTCTGATGCCATCTCCTTTAACTGAGAAAAAGAGATGCCTAACATATTATTAAGCTTAATCCTGGTATTGTCTCTATAAGGTGGAAGGTAGTGAATAGCCTTGCCCTCTCTCTTTAACTTTGCAATATATGTTTCAAGTTCGCTATAGGGGAGAACCTTAACAACTCCTACTGCGGCAGCTTTATCGCTCATTGCCGGCTGAGGCCCCATCCATATAATATCATCAATGCTTACATCATTACCAAAGATTATCTCCTCGCCGCTCTCTGCATCAATCACAGCTGCAACATTCGGCTCATCCAAACCAAAGAAATAGAGAAAATTGGAGTCCTGTCTAAATCTGTAAGTGTTGGAGGGGTAGTTCATTCCAACTTCGGAATTACCCATAAATAGCATAACTCCGCTATTAACGCTCTTTGCAAGCTTTGCTCTTCTGTTTACATATACCTCTTTCGAAAACATACTCTTGTAATTTTTAAATCATTCCAACAAAGATAGCATTATAAAAGATAAAAAAGAAGACGAGCAATATTTTGCTTTAGCCATTTTTATGCGGTAAATAAAAATAGCGGCGATAACGGAGTCAGCTAAGGAAAACATTGGCTCCCGAAAAGGGAGGGGACCCGCCGAAGGTGGGGAGGATTTTCCGAGCTGACTCCGTGAGCCGCTGTAATTTACCGCATAAAAAAGGGCTACCCTCACGGGCAACCCTTTCAGCAAACCAAGTAATATACTTAAATCACGTTACTGCATGTCCCACCATACAGGAACTGACCAAATATCAACGTCAAATGCCTTAGGGTTTGATGCCCTAAGCTGAGCTGAGTTATAGTTCATCTCATGTGAAATACTCATTATTCTTCTGAACCAGTAGTTATCCTGAGATTTTGATGTTCCCGGAAACTTAGTAGCTGAGGTTGTTCCAAACTCGTAAGGTCTGTCAAAACCGGGATATACATTACCAAAGTTTCCAATATTAGCTGCAGAGTAGTTGAATCTTCTCATGTCGTTCCAGTTTTGCTGAGTCAAAGACATCGCAATAAACTTCTGCTGCATAATCTTAGCCATTGTAAGCTGGGCAGGAGTCTGAACAACTGCTGCGCTTGCAAGGAAAGCGTTAATATCTGCAACACTCATTGGAGTCTTAGCCGGATTCTCACTTCCAGTATATGTTGCAAGACTTAGATTCATAAGCTCCATATGAGCTTTTATCCCCTCTTTATATGCAATCAAGGCACCCGGAGCATCTCCCTGACGGAAGAGAACCTCAGCTTTAATAAACATCATCTCATGATAGGTCATAACAAAAGTTGGAGACTCAGGTCTTGTAAGGAATGAACCTGTATTTAGGATTGTTCCGTCTGCAGCTTTCCAGAGACTCTCTGGTGAAGTTGCTCCTGTCTTACCACAAAGAGCTCTCATTCCAATATAAACGGTATCCCCACGACGTAAAGGATTGGTAGTGTTTATGAAATACTTTTTAGTTGTAGTATTGAAAGACATAAGCATAGGTCCGCCATTAAGACGAATATCGCTTGTTATCATATCTACACCCTTAGATCTCAAAAATCCCTTTTCAAAAGAGTTTGTTGTAGGGTTCCAAACAAAATGGCTCTGAAGATACGGGATAATCTTGGAAGCCCTTGGGTCTTCTATGCCGGTGCCACCTACAAATGTGTTCTCTAATAGGTCTGTGTAGTATTTTGTGTAGCGCTGTCCATCACTCCATGCAACTGTGTTAAAGAGGTAGGCTGACTTTAAAGGGTCTCCGAAAAGAACATCACCTACAACGTCTGATAAGTCGTTAACATGCTTTATCACTGTGCTCTGTGCATTGCTTTGAGGACCGTTTGCAACAGCCGCAAGAATTGCAGTCGGGTTGTAGATAGATTTCTTTGAGAGGTTGTTAAGCCAACGGGCCTTAAGACCATGTATAAGACGTACCCACTTCTGAACATCACCTCCATTCCAACTGTCACCCTTAGATAGAGGGGTAGCACTTGACGGTTGTGTCTTCTGGAAATAGGTTAAAGCAATATCAAGCTCCTCCATACAACCCTCGAAGATGGTTTGTCCATCGTCAAATTTTGGAGTAAGACCGGCACCAAGAGCCTCTTTATAAGGCATTTCGCCATACCAGTCCAACATAAGCATAAAGCCCATAGCTCTTAGAGTATAAGCTGCTCCTATATAGTGCCACGCCTCCTCTTTCTCTGCAGTAGCTATCATATCTCCAATATTACAAGCTCCTCCAACAAACCAATGCTGATACGGTGTAGTAGATGCTGCTTGTGAAGGATTCCATCCGGCAAGAAGACCATTAGAAATTGCAGGTGAGTGATTGGTTAATGTACCGGTAATAAGACCCGCGCGCATGCTTGCAGATCCGTAAGCATACTGGTAGTGGTGCTGAATCCATGGTAGTCTCGCATCAACCGAGGCTACCAGATTGGTTGGTGAATTGGGATTGACATTTATGTCTAACCACTTTTCACAAGAACTTAAGCTTAATGCCAACAGTGATATTAGACCAAGTTTAAATATACTTTTCATAATCA
>CAZCXB010000036.1:0-13527 GCA_964502485.1 uncultured Muribaculaceae bacterium
CTTGCGCAGCAATAATAACACCTGCGCAGCAGACCATATTCTTGAGAATTATTTTTTAATCAATTGTAATATAAAGATATAAGCACAATGGCTTAACGTTCGAGATTGAGTTTACAAGAACTATTTATCACAATAATTGAATAATACAATAACTCCCGAGGATCAAAAAGTTATGTGGGAAACTTTAGGGGGCTTGCTTTTTAATTGTGTCTGTAATAGATCTTACTGACAACTCTCCAACCCTCTTTGAATTTGTAGAGTGCGAGGTAATCGGTGAATATCTTTTTCCTGTCTCTGTGAAGTTCAATTTTTGCTACAGCTGAGTCACCTGTAATATCTATAAAAAGATATTCACATGTGGTCTCAGAAGATGGCACTCTTCCTGCGGCCTTTGATTTTTTTATGTTCTCTATCCAGGTTGCAATGGGGAGCATGCTTACTGATGAGCTGTCTCTTCCCAGCCCGAGCAATACAAATGTTGGATGAAATCCTCTCTCTATCTCTTCAATTAACCCGTTGTTGTGTATTCCCACTACATACGAATCGTTGATTACCTTTTTGATTAAATTTTCATCAGATTGGGCATAAGATAGATGAGTTGTCACAGTTAATAAAACTAAGATTAGAGATAGCTTTTTCATGATTTTATATTAAATATTTCATAAATTTATTCAAAAATATTGGTTGAACTTAAGATTTTTTGTTTTTTCAGTTAGCTAATTCAGTTTTGATATATAAATAATCTTATTGCCATGAAATATTTTAAATCCGGCAGATTCTATGCAAAACTTAAATCTGCAGCATTTTTTTTAATACTGATTTCTTTATCTGACAGTATTATTGCTCAAAGTGAAGTACTTAAGTGGATGGATGGCAAAACATCCGCAATCTCTATCACATTTGACGGAGGTACAATCAACCAATTCAAGGTTGCATTACCTATTTTAAATGAGTTTAATATGCCTGCAACTTTTTACATCGTTACCGGTGATATCAAAGACGCAAAACATAGAGGAGAGTTTATTGGGAGATCTGTATTTGAAATTATTGAAGAGGCAAAATCGATCAAAACTAACCGGGATAATCTCTTTGAGCGTGCGGTTGCAATAAGGTATCTGGAATCTTCGGATGGGCGCTTGCACCATACAAGAGCAGGTGATCTCTTTGAACTTGGAAGGGTTGCTGATGCATGCCGTGAGATTGATGCCGCATTTGCAAAATATTCAAGGGGAGATTTAAAAAAGGATATGCCGGGTAATCTGTTCCATAATCCCGATGTTGATATTTCATGGGATGAGCTTAAAGTTATTGAGGCAGATGGTCATGAGTTTGGAAGTCACTCTGTAACTCATCCTCAATTAGGTATCTACGATACAGAGAATATGAAATACGAGCTTTTAATGGCAAAAGAGGAGATAGAGGAGAATCTTGGAAGGAGACACACTTTTTCGGCAGAGATACCTCATGGGATAGAGAATCCTAGGGTAATGGAGTTTGCAAACAGATATATTCCGACTCTAAGAAACAGACTCTCCCTACCATATCTGCAAGAGATAAACAGATGGAGCAGGGTAACGCCGTATGGATCGGGGAGGCACTATATTCAGTGGCAAAGAGGCCCCAGGAGCAGTACATCACTCGATATAATGAAATCATGGGCTGATACTTGTATGAAATACAATAACGTATGGCTTGTTCTCACTTTTCACGGAATAGACGGAATCGGATATGAACCAAAAACATCTGCCGATTTCAGATCATTTGTTAGTTATGTAAATGAGAACAAAGATAAATTCTGGATAGCAACCTTTCAGGATGTTGTAAAGTATATAAAAATTAGAATGGCATCTTCTGTTACACAAATGGTAGAGACTCTTGATGTTGAAGGAGACAGAACAGAGATAATGAATACCGATAAAGTTCCGATTCGGATCTTTGTCGCACTGAGAAATAATCTGGATAAGGAGATTTATAATACGCCACTAACACTCAAAACATATTTGCCTCCTGAGTGGAAAGATGCTACAATTGTATATAAAGGTGAGATATTGCCACACAAAACAGGCTCCGATAAAAATGGCAAATATGTAATTTATAATACATTCCCAAACACAACATCTGTAATTATTTCTCGGAGATAACCTTGGCTCCCGAATAGGGACGGGACCTACCGCACCCCGTCCCAGTATAGCAATATTTAAAAAGTAAAAAAGAGGCTGCCGGAATCGGGCAACCTCTTTTTTGTGGAGATGGGCGGATTCGAACCGCCGTCCAAACAAACCATCCAAAGACTTTCTACACGTTTATCCTCTCTACGATTTTAGTCCTTAAGCTGCCGAAAGGCAGGCCACTTTAGGCTTATCCTCTTAATGCTTAGGAGATTTTAGAGGCGTAGATCTCCGCATCCGCTCTTTAATGATACCCCATTTGCCGGAACATAGAGGGCGCAAAGCCCGGCGGGATACTCGTCGCGACCGGACCTGGCCGGTGGCGATTAAGCGATTAAGCAAAGCTTAATTACGCAGCGAGAGCTAAGTTGTTGTTGCCTGTTATGGCTTGTATTCCGAGATTTACGAGCCGGGGATACAACGCTCGACGTGCTTACCTTCCGATTGTGAATGCTGTCAAAACCAAAACATCCCCATTAGAAGCTTATGCAAAGGTATACAAAAATTCTGCCATTCAATTAAAATATGAGTAGAGGAATCTCCAGCTTCCATCAATAACAGATATCAAACCAAGTACCATAATCACTATTCCTGCCACTCTGTTGATCATTAGTAACTGTTTAAGACGGAACTTATCTCTGAAAATATTAATAGCAGTGCTTAAGATAACCCACCATGTTAGTGCTCCACCAAAAACTCCGGCTAAAGCTGCAAAAATAACTGTTCCCTTAGAGCTTCCATCAACATTCAGGCCAACGAATGCAAATAGTCCAAGTATGAGAAATACAGCACCGGGATTTGTAACGGTCATTATTACAGATGATATAAAATCTTCAAACAGTTTTTTACCACCTTTGTTTCGTCTTATCTGTTTCACCGGATTGGTGAGAAATATTTTAAGTCCAATAATAATAACAGCAATTCCGCCATAGAATAGAACAGAAATTTCGTGATCACTAACAAACTGCTGAATCAACGCAAGGCTTAGAATTGCAAATGCAGCAAAGAAAGTATCAGTAATAGAGGCACCTAGACCTGTCATTATACCTGAGATTCTGCCCTTGCTCAGTGTCTTTTGAACACACATAACACCAAGAGGACCAAGTGGGATTGAAGCTCCCATTCCAACTATAAAACCCTTAATTATACTCTCAAATATCATCACCCAAATCTATGAACCGTTTATTATTAGGATATATAACTTTTACAGATTCAAAAATAGATAAAATATCCTAATTGTATCTATTTAACATTAATTTTGAGAAATTTGAGCGATGGAGATTCAATAAATGAACCAATTCCGAGTTTATCCCATTTTAAATCTACACTCTTAATTGTCTCCTCAGATGATAGTGCAAACTCAGGCCAATCTCTCGTAAAACCGTTAACCCCCTTAACCTTTGTTCTGCTATCCATAATAAGAGATTCTCCTTCGAACTTTGAGTCTCTGATAGGGTCACAGTTGCTACCCCATAACCACAGAAGGGTATAGTTATCATCAAGAGGAATATGTGGGTCAACAATAATATTAATATCTCCATTAAGAACACTTTCTGAATGGGTGAATGAGAAAACAGATTTTTTGCTGAGTTTTTGAGGGCCGGACTCCTCCGGAAGTTTACGGGTAGCATCGAACATAACTTTTCCACCATAACCACACTGAGGAGATGTATGGTCGAGAACATCAAGCGGACCACGACTAAAGTGAGTATCTCTCCTTGGAGTGTAATTATTGGCCATTGCTTTTATAACCTGACTATTATCCCTAATGTCAATATCCTCATCAATAATAATCATGATTTTATTGAACATCATCTGTCCTGCACCCCAGAGTGCATGCGCAACCTTGATGGCTTGTCCCGGATAACTCTTATCTATCTTAACAATAGCTATATTGTGTCCTATTCCCTCCTCAGGTAAGTGAAGATCACAAATCTCAGGTACCATTGTGAATTTTAAGGGTGTAAGAAAAATTCTCTCGGTTGCAATTGCAATATATTTATCCTCCTGTGGCGGAATTCCAACAATAGTTGCAGGATAAATTGCATCTTTTTTGTGAGTGATACAGGTTATATGGAGTTTAGGATATAGATCTTCAAGGGAGTAGAATCCGGTGTGATCTCCAAAAGGGCCTTCGGTTACAAGCGGGTCATTTTTATCGATATACCCCTCAATTACAAAATCGCAATCTGCGGGAACCTGCAGCGGTTGTGTGAGGCAGTCGGTTAGAAGAACCGGGCTGTTTCTTAGAAAACCTGCAAGAAGATACTCATCAATCCCATCTGGCAAGGGTGCAGTTGCAGCGTATGTATATACAGGATCTCCACCTAAGGCAACAGCAACAGGAAGCTCTCCACCTTTTAGTTTTGCGAAATGTCTTGCTCCGGTTTTATGTCTGTGCCAATGCATTCCGGTACTATTCTCTGTAAAAACCTGCATACGGTACATTCCAAGATTTCTGCTCCCATTTTCGGGATCTTTGGTATGTACCAAAGGGAGTGTTATAAAGCGCCCTCCATCGCCCGGCCAACATTTAAGAATAGGTAATCTGCTAAGTTCCGGTTTAAATAAAACTGACTCCTGACAAGGAGCATGCCCTTTAAACCGCTTTGGCATCCAGCCGGCAGCCTCTTTAAGCATTGGGAGAAGGCGAAGTTTATCCATCAATGAGCCTCTCTCCTGAGTAACCTCCTTAAGAAGATTACTTATGTATTTATCAATTTCTTCAAACGACTCAATTCCCAGAGCATAAGCAATTCTCTCCCTCGAACCCATCATATTTGTCAGTATAGGAAAAGTTGTTCCTGTGTTTTCGAATAGAAGGGCCTTTCCGCCACCGGGCTGTTTACTGATCCGGTCGGTTATCTCTGCAATCTCCAAAACAGGGTCTGCAAACTCTTTTATTCTAATGAGTTCACCCTTTGATTCAAGAAATTTCACATAATCTGCAAGACTTTTGTACATATAAAAGAGTTTAGTGAGAAACAAAGAACAAACCGGGATTGTTTTGAATCATATAAAACATTTATCGATTTCTGGTGGCCTCCTCTACAAGATAGATTACAGATGAGTAGGTTATGCCGCTATGGTTGGATAACCCAATTTCACAAGTACGGCTGGTAGCATAACCCTCCGAACAATCCTTACTCTGAACTGCCAGATCGCGCAGACCGTGTTTGTTGAGTTCAGGAAGAAGAAAACCTCTGTCACCTGCAAATCCGCAGCAGTTGCTCTCAATTATTACAACCTCCCGTGCACACCTTGAAACCAAAGAGTAGAGAGTGCTCTCTATCTCCATCTTTTTTGCACTACATACGGCAAAAACAGAGACCTTTCTGTCAACCTTTTTGATATCAAGTTTATCAATAATAAATTTATCAATAAACTCTGCAGGCTCATATAGCTTTAAACGCTCTCCGAAATTTGTCTTCATCGTATAGAGACATGGACTCATATCGCACAATATAGGAATCTTGCCACCATCGGAGGCTTCGAAGAGAGCCTCTTCCAGCCTTGCAGATGACTCCTTGCCTGCTTCAACAAACCCCTTACTGGAGAATGCCATTCCACAGCAAAGAGAGTTCATCCCCTTAGGGTAGACAATTGTGTAGCCTGCTCTGTTTAGAAGAGTTTTTGTAACCTCTGTTACCTCCTCACGATCTGACATCTCCCGCGACAACCCCATACTTCGGGTTATGCATGAAGGAAAGTAAACAACCTTGTTTGAGCTGCCGGAATCCCTGCCTATCAAAGACTTCTCAATTGTTTTATCTGAAATCTTTTTAGACCCTTTAGGGAAATAGGCATTCCATAACGGAACCAAGCCTCCCGATATCTTGTGTACTCCTGTTGCAACTGTTCCAAAGACTTTTTTACCTGTTACAACCCTTAAATAGTAGAAGAGATCCAGACCTGCTCTCATTCCGACTGTCACTCCCGACATGTTTTTTGCTACAGAGAGCGCAATTCTCTCTGCCCTTTTGCTGTGACCTTCATGACGAAGCTCCTTAACTAATTTGCCTGTATCAATATCGAGGGGACATTTTATATAGCATAAACTGTCTGTTGCACAGGTATCAAGCCCTGAGTAGCTATAAAGTTTATGAATCTCCGCTGCTCTGTGTGGCTCCTCACCTGTAGTTCTAAGTCGCTCCATCTCTTTGAAAACAACAATTCTCTGCCTTGGTGATAAGGTAAACCCTTCTGAAACACAAGTGCTTTCGCAAAATCCGCACTCCATACATTTATCGACACTCTCTCTGGTAGATGGGATAGGTTTAAGGTTTTTAAGGTGTATCTCCTTGTCTTCGTTAAGGATTACACCAGGATTGAGAATCCCTTTCGGGTCAAAAATATTCTTAATCTCCTTCATAAGAGCGTACGCCTGCTCTCCCCACTCTTTCTCGACAAAAGGGGCCATATTTCTCCCTGTGCCATGCTCTGCCTTGAGTGAGCCGTCATATTTATCGACTACCATTGAGACAAGATCGTTCATAAATGCACTGTACCTCTTTACCTCTGACTCATTTTGAAAATCCTGATTAAAGACAAAGTGAAGATTCCCTTCTAAAGCATGTCCAAAGATAACAGCCTCATCGTAGTTGTGCTTCTCAAAGAGAGATATCAGATCCAGAGTACCATCTGCAAGTCTTAGTACAGGAAAACAGATATCTTCGATAATTGGAGTTGTACCCGATTTTCTCATACCTGCCACAGTTGCAAAGATCTCCTTTCTTATCTTCCATAACCCAGCCTGTTCAGAAGGGTCAAGTGTGAACATCAAAGGTAAAACCGTTGTGATGTGACTTATACTCTCTTTTATCTGTTTTATATTCCTGTTTAATGTCTCCTGATCATCACCCTTAGTCTCAACAAGAATTGCACAAGCTTTTGAGTCAAGATCTTTAATGTAATGAGGTACACCCTTAGCTGAATCAACCGATCGTAAAGCAGCTCTGTCCATTATCTCAACAGCAGTTACACTCTGTTTTTTAAGGATAATAACTGCATTGCATGCACTCTCGATATTTGGATAGACTATAAGAGAGAGAGCCTTAAATGGTAGTTCGGTTACAGTGTTGTAGGTGATGTCGGAAATAAAACCGAGAGTCCCCTCTGATCCTATAATAAGGTGCTTAAGAATCTCTATCCCGTCGGAGTAGTCAGTAAGCGCATTAAGGCTGTATCCGGTTGTGTTTTTAATTTTGAATTTTCTTGTAATTCTCTCTCTAAGTTCACTATTATCGCGTACTTTTAATGAGAGCTCTTCAAGTCGGGTTATTATTTCTCCTTTTGTTGCAATAAATGAGCGGCAACTCTCCTTGTCGGCAGTATCAAGAACAGCTCCGTCACTAAGGACAACTCTGATATCTGAAACAGTTTTATATGAGTTCTCACTTGTACCACAGCACATACCACTCGCATTATTTGCAGCAATACCACCAATCATAGCATAGTCGAGTGAGGCAGGGTCTGGGCCGATTTTCTTCCCGAACTTTGTAAGATATCTGTTTGCCTGAACACCTCTGATACCGGCCTGAAGCTTTATCTTCTCTCCTCCGTCTAAGATTGTGTGTTGCTTCCATCCATGAGTAGCCATTATAAGTACAGAGTCTGTTACGGCCTGGCCTGATAGTGATGTCCCTGCTGCTCGGAAGGTTACAGGAATGAGAAGCCTGTTTGCCATTTTTATCACATAGCACAACTCCCTCTCGTTATGCACTTTAACAATAAGTTTAGGTATCAGCCGGTAGAATGAAGCATCAGTTCCGAACGCCAGTGTGCTTAATGAATCATGAAGCAGATTCTCTTTCGGTATCTCCTTTATCAACTCTTTGTATAACTGAAGATGTTTTCCTGTAATCATAATATATACTCTTTAATTTTATTCGGGCCTACTCTCTTGTCAATTATCTCTCTGCTACTGTTTAACAAATAGGTTTGAGGGATACGCTCTGTTTCAAATTTATAAATTAAACTCTCTCTCTCTTGCGGAGTTACATAGTAAACTACCCATTTTATCCTATTCTTACGGATATAACTCTTTAACTCTTCCCTGCTGCCTGCAGTAGATATTGCCACTATCTCAACCCCTTTTTTACGAAGGGTTCTGTAGATCTTCTTAAACTCGAAAGTCAGAGGTTTACATGCTGAGCAGTCGGGATTAAAGAAGTAGAGTACGGTATATTCGGAGCTGAGGTCAGATAACATCACATCACCCCCTTTCACTCTCCTGAGAGAGATATCCGCAACTACAGAGCCGGGCCGGTTCAGTTCGATACGTCTGACCGATGCCGGAACAACTGTTTTGATGTAGTTTTTATCAAACCAGAGATCGGGGTAGGGGAGTATATACTCTTTTGCAATATATAGCGCTGCATCTTTCAAATACTGCTCCTCCTCGACCCTTAGAAGTTCAAACATATTATAGAAAACGGCGTTGTACATCTCTCTGTTATCGGCAGATAGACGAGTAAAAAGTGGATAAAACGCCTCTCTGTACTCAGATGTATCCTTTAAATTGAAGATAGAGAGATATTTAGCAGAAAAGATCTCTGCCTGATTGAAAATCTCTCCAATTCGGTTACTCTCCAATCCAAATAGTTTATTGAGAGAAACATTGTCGAGCCCCCTTCCGATAATCATTTTTCTGTAATCGAGAAGAAACATCTGAGGGGTCTTTAGAACATTGTATAACTTATGATAATTACTGATGTTCTCACTGTCATAGACAAAAGTCCACCCCTCAAGTTTTGCATCCTGGAGTGATCCGAAATTGGTTGTAATAAATCTTCTTAGTGCAGCTGTATCACTCCTGGTAAAGATGGCATAAACCGACGGGTTTAGGTAGGAGTTATCTGATATTGTGTTTCTTATAGATGTAAACTGCTCTTTGCACAGAGCACACTCATCATCAAAAAAATAGACAATGGTGTATCTTCCTGTGATTGAACTCAAGGGCACAAGGTCACCCTCAATCTCTGATAAAAGGAGTTCTGGGGCATTCATGCCTATGAGGGAGTTCTCGTTAAACTCGGTATATAGCTTAAGTAGTGGAATTCCGCCATCGCCGCTCCACTCAAGTTTGCCGTTTAGAAAGTAGCTCTTAGCAATATATACTGCAACATTTTCGTGACCCATAATGTTGGAAGTGCTAAAGCGGTTGAAAAGATATCCTGCAATACTTGCCTTTACAACCGGATTGTCACTCATTGTTATGATTAAATCACTCATTTTGATAAGAGAGTCAGGAGATTGAGAAGCCGATTCCAAAAG
Source organism: uncultured Muribaculaceae bacterium (assembly GCA_964502485.1). Taxonomy (GTDB): domain Bacteria; phylum Bacteroidota; class Bacteroidia; order Bacteroidales; family UBA932; genus Bact-08. Next base: position 9,444 of record CAZCXB010000036.1, read on the forward strand.
GCTCTCCACAATGCTGTACATACCCTCCATTGCCGATCTCTCCTGTAATTTAACCTCTCTCTCCTGAGCATTGATAGATATTGCAGGGAGAATCAGCAAGAGCACAAAAAGGGAAATAGACTTTAAATTATTCATTTGATTGATATATCTGAAGCACCTTCTGCCATAAATGACCTGACATCACCTCCGTTTATTAGAACATCTCTTACAACTGTTGAAGTAATAAATGAGTACTCATGACCCGAGGGTATGAAAACAGTAATGATATCCGGTGCCATTTTTGTATTTGCTTGAGCGATAACTCTTTCAAGTTCAAAATCAGTAGTTGTTCTTAAACCTCTTACAATAAACGAGGCCCCCTCACTTAGGCAAAAATCAATTGTCATGCCCTGATAACTTTTAACCTCTACATTATCTAAGTTTTCAATAGACTTGCGAATTATGTTGACTCTCTCCTCAATTGAAAAGAGACCATTTTTTTGAACATTGTACCCCACAGCCACTACAATCTTATCAAAAAGCTTCAGTGCAGATCTTAGCACATCGAGGTGACCAAGAGTAAAAGGGTCAAAGGAGCCCGGAAAAACTGCAGTTTTCATGTTAAATTTCTATATCACATTTATAAACAAAAGATGCCGGTCCTTTTAAAAGGATATTGGAGTAGCTGTCTCCTCCGTTAAAACGAAAGCTAACGTCAAGTTCTCCACCCTCTGCCTTTATGTGGGTTTCTATATCTGCAGGGTAGTAGTTATGGGAAAACTCTCTGTTCTTGAAGTTTTTATTCAAAAGGCGATGGTAGGCAATAGCAGATGCGGTAACACCTGTTCCGCAAGCTAAAGTCTCATCCTCAACACCCCGTTCAAAAGTTCGTACAGATATCTCGAGTCTGTTTCCGCTTTCGAGAGAGCTGCTCCAGCCTGATGAATCCTTACCCCAGCTACCCTGTACGAAATTTACATTTGTACCCTCGGGAAAGAGAGGATGGTGACGCCAAAGTCTCCCCTGATTAATAACGTCATAATCCTTTAAGTTATCCACAAAGATTACAAGATGCGGCGATCCGGTATTTAGGTAGAAACTCTTTGGCGAGTGCTCTTTAATTACAGATACATCAATCATGCTCAACTCGACATCACAGATTGAAGGGGAGTAGTTAGTGACCTTGGCGTAATGAGCTCCGTCAATAGCTTCGAAATTGTACCTCTTTATACCCTTATGTGCTGCAAATGCAACAAGGCACCTGCCACCGTTGCCACACATTGTCCCCTCATTTCCGTCGGAGTTAAAATATTTCATCGAGAAGTCATACATATCACTGCTCCCTAAAAACATAAGACCATCGGAGCCTATTCCGAATCTTCGGTGACACAATACTCTTATCTGCTCCTTTGAGAGATCGATATCCCCTTTCCGATTGTCGATTATTACGAAGTCGTTACCGGCTCCCTGGTATTTGTAAACTTTAATTTTCATACTCTTCCCTGTTTTTATTGGAAAATAGATTGTACTCATCTTTTGAGGTCGCCTTCTCATGATTGAGAAGAAAACTTTTTTTGTCGATACCTATATTAAAACCTGTTAGTCTGTTATGGGCTCCCAAAACCCTGTGGCAAGGCACAACTATAAGGAGAGGGTTCATTTTACACGCCATCCCAACTGCTCTCCCCGCATCAGGAGAGCCTATCTTTTTTGCAATATCTCCATATGTTCTTACCTCTCCAAACGGAATCCCTTTAAGCTCCTCCCAGACTCTGTTCTGAAATTGTGTCCCATCCGGTTTGAGAGGTATTTCGAAACTCTCTCTCCGGTTATCGAAGTACTCTGCGAGCTCTCTTTGTGCCTTAATAAGGACAGCGGGAGTATTAACATCTTCTGCTTTATGATTTTGGAAACCATTATCCGGTTCATCCACATAGTTTACCTCAATAAGATAGTCATTATCGGATACCAGCTTCAAAAGACCGATAGGGGTGTTGATAAGTTTTGAAAACCGCACTGAATCCCTCATTTTTATATACTCTTCAATCATAGATTTGGCAACTTTTACCGACGCCCCCTCACCTCCTAACATCTCCCTAACCTTAGCATATTTTTTTAATACGCCCTCTCTTCTTCTACTATCCAGTAGAGATTTTACCTCCTCTGCAATTTTTTCCGGAGTACAGTCGTGCTGAAGCAGCTCTTTTACAACAGGCTTGTCCAGTATCAGATTTACCAGACTTGCATATTTTACTTTTATTAGACGTTTTGCAATCTGGTATGAGATCTCATTCCCCCCGTAACATACAACCTGCGGAGCATCAAGCAGGGCAGCCTCAAGACTTGCGGTCCCCGAAGAGAGAACAGTGACCTTTGAGTGGGTTAGAATATTATAGGTTTCCGAGAATAGTAGCTTTATATTACTGTTTTTTAAGTACTTTTCATAGGTGGAGAGATCAGTAGAGGGTGCACCGGCCAATAGGTAATTAAACCCGGGGAGTAATTTTTCAAGTTTTACCATTCTTGGCAGTAGATATTTTATCTCCATAGATCTGCTACCTGCAAGTAAACCAATGATTGGTCTGTCATCCAGACCTAAGCGTCTGCGAAACTCCTCTTCACTCTCAATTCCGGCTTTTGCTTGTGCAATGGAGTCGAGCAAAGGATTTCCGTTGTATATTGCCTCGATTCCATGTTTTTTGAAGTACTCGATCTCAAATGGAAAGATAATAAAGAGTTTGTCAACATCTCTTCTGAGATTTTCGATTCTGCTCTCCTTCCATGCCCATACCTTAGGTGATATATAGTAGAATACCTTGATGCCGTTTCTCTTTGCAAACTTTGCCATGCGGAAATTAAACCCGGGATAGTCAATCAGAATCAGTATATCGGGATAGTATTCAAGAAGATCTTTTTTGCAAAGGATTATATTGCGTCCAATCTTTCGGATTGATGATAGAACCTCAACAAAGCCCATTACCGCCGTCTCTTTATAGTGCTTAACAACTTTTCCCCCCTGAGAGGCCATAAGATCTCCTCCCCAAAAGCGGAACTCTGCTTCCGGATCTGCAGCTTTAATCCCTTTCATAAGGTTTGAGCCGTGCAGATCGCCGGACGCTTCACCGGCAATGATATAGTACCTCATAACTCTATCTGTTAATCAGAAATTCCAGAGATTCTCCAGTCTTTTGAGCTCTGTATAATCTGTTGTATCTATCTTGTGGGGAACAATGCTTACATAATTACGGGAGACAAGATTATGGTCTGCCAGAGTATCTTGGGGCTCCTGATTGTAAAACTCCCCGGTCATCCAGTAGTAGTTGAATCCATATGGATCTTTTCTCTCCTCAAACTCCTTTATCCATTGACCTTTACCCTGATGAGAGAAGCGAATACCCTTGACAGCCTCCTTTGGTACTGCCGGGAAATTTATATTGAGATAGATATCTGGAGAGGCAGGCATTTGGAGATATTTATCAATTATAATCTTGCCATAATGGAGGGCTGCCGAGAAATCGGCTTTGGGATCATGGGTGGAGAGGGAGAGACCAAGTGACGGAATTCCATATACTGTACCCTCTGCAGCAGCGCCTAATGTTCCTGAATACAATGATGCAATCGATGCATTTGAACCATGGTTTATTCCTGAAACCAAAAGGTCCGGTATCTGCTGGTTAAAAATTTGATTCATAGCCATTTTAACACAGTCAGCAGGAGTGCCGGAACAGGCATATATCTTTAACCCCTCCTCTGATTTGAGTTCTGTTAATCTTAACGGTTTTCCTATTGTCAGGGCTGCAGACATTCCACTTTGAGCTTCAAATGGTGCAACTACGGTAATCTCTCCATAAGGTCTCATCATCTCTATTAAAGCACTGATTCCCTTTGCTTTGACCCCATCATCATTGGTTATTAGAATTCTTCTCATGAACTTGAAAATATAGATATTATTCTGATTTGCGAAGTTAGCAATTTCCGGCCGGATTTTTGTTAATAAATTGCGAACTTTATAGTGACTTTTTTTAAAAATTACTATCTTTGCGCCTCCTCAATAGGAGATTATTTTTCAAAAGAAAAATTCAAATAAAAACAGATTCGATATGAG
>CAZCXB010000037.1:0-13480 GCA_964502485.1 uncultured Muribaculaceae bacterium
TTAATAAGCATGGCTAACTATTTTATTTAAAAGCTCTTTTTATCGCTAATTTGATACGGTATTTATGTTACTTTAACGAAAGTTGTATCGTGAAAAAGAGAGTATTGATAGTGGACGACAAGCCCACAATTGCCAAGGTAATTCAAGTTTACATAGCAGAAACGTTTGAATGTGTTTATTTTGAAGATCCTATACGAGCAATAAGTTGGCTTCAAGAGGGTAATTTACCCGACCTAATCATTTCCGATATTAATATGCCCAATATGTCGGGTGTAGATTTTCTTGATTATGTCAAGAAGAATGATCTGTTCAAGTCAATTCCTTTTGTAATCTTGTCCAGTGAAGACAGCACTTCACAGAAGATTGCCCTTTTAGAGAGAGGTGCAGATGACTATATATCAAAACCTTTCAACCCGATGGAGTTGAAAGTAAGACTTAAAAAGATTGTATCTTGATGGTATATACACTATATGTCGGCAAAAGTGAGCAGACAATATATCACTTCAGATCGCTGCTTAAGGACGATCTGGTTGTAGCTTCGGACCATGCAGAGGCAGAGAGAAAAATACACGAAAAGAGAGAAGATCAACCGCTAATGATCTTTTACGAGAAGGGGAGTGTTAAGATTGACGCACTAAGGATTGAGTATATTAAGAGCAGATTCCCATCTGCTTATATTTTGCTTGTTACAGAAAGAATCGAAAAGGATGAGATTCCTGTATACCAGAAGATGGGTATTAATGATACAACCTCTCCCAACGTCACCGAAGAGCGCCTTAGAAACGGGATTGATTTTGTTGCCCGCAATCAACAGCTGCTTCTATCTGCATCTAAAGACCAGCAGCCGCTTGGAAGCTATAAATGCCCCTTATGGAAAAGGATTTTTGATATAGTATTCTCTCTTGCGGCATTGCTAATCCTATCCCCGTTCCTTATTATTGTTGCTGTAATTATTGCCATAGAGAGCAGAGGACCTGTTGTTTACAAATCAAAACGAGTAGGGAGCAACTATATTGTCTTCGATTTCCTCAAGTTTAGATCAATGTACAAGGATGCCGATCAGAGACTCAAAGAGTTTATGAGTATGAACCAATACAAGGAGGCAGACCTTGATAGCTATTTTAATTACAGCGATGAGGTTACAATTCCTGTGACAGACGAATCAATAAGCGAGAACTACTTTGTCTCCGATGATGAGGTTGTCTCGGAGTCATCATTTCTTAGAGAGAAGAGCCTCAAGGATAGAAACAATTTTGTAAAGTATGAGAATGACCCGCGAATTACCGGTGTGGGCAAGTTTATAAGAAAATATAGTATTGACGAGTTGCCGCAACTAATAAATATACTTAAAGGAGATATGTCAATAGTGGGGAATCGTCCACTACCTCTCTATGAGGCTGAGAAACTTACCTCAGATCAGTATATTGACAGATTTTTGGGACCTAGCGGACTTACAGGCTTGTGGCAGGTAGAGAAAAGAGGAGATTCGGGCAAACTCTCTCCGGAGGAGAGAAAACAGCTTGACATCTTTTACGTTAAGAATTACTCATTCTGGATGGATATCAAAATCATATTCAAAACATTTACAGCTTTTATCCAGAAAGAGAATGTGTAGATTTAGTAAAATAAAAGAAAATGAGGAGAATACTTATTATATCCGTTTTATTGATTCTCGGCTCCACAAGGGCTCATGCCCAGTTTGAATCCGAGGATGAATTTCTCTCACTAAGGCTTCCTCCACTTGAAGAGCTGTTCGAAGGTATCAGAAACAGCCCAATGGTTGAGTATTATAAATACAGAATGGAGGGAGAGGAGTTAATGCTTAAAACAGAGAGGAGGAGATGGCAGGAGTATATAAGCTTCTTTGCTTCATATCAGTATGGAGTGATGGCTATGAATGCATACTCAAATATAGGGGCTGACTACCCCTTAATCTATCAGTATTCCGGAAGTGCCCAGATGTGGTATAGTGCAGGAGCTCATATTAGAATACCTCTTGATCAGCTCTTTGACAGGGGTAACAGAATCAGAAGACAGCAACTCAAGATAGAGGAGCAGGTTAAGGAGCGTGAACTCTGGTATGACGAGCAGAGGCTTAGACTGATAGAGTTGTACACCAAGACACAGGAGATGTTAACTAACCTCAAGTTTACAGTAGAGATGTACTCACTGGCAGATGCTCAGTTCGAAGTTGCTCAAAAGGATTATATTATGGGGAGTACAACTGCCGGAGCTCTAAGTAATGCGAAAGGTCAGCAGGTGCAGGCACTTTTACAACTTGAGAGGGTTAAATCGGAACTTAACAGTGCAATCCTAAGAATGGAGGTAATTTCCGGGGTTAAGATAATAAATCGTTAACGGGACATTAATAATCTGAGAAATGGAAGTTTTATCGCAGATATTAAAGATGCTTTACCGGATTCGGTTCTGGTTAATCATACTACCTTTGCTGACAACGATTATCGCAATCTATCAAACAAGAAACCTTGAGAGAATCTATGAGGTGAATACAACTGTCTATACAGGTATTGCCTCAGGTTTTACCATAGAGTCAGGAGTTGAGGGGAGCAGTAGAATTGACTGGAACAGTGTAAGTAACGGGATGGATAATATTATAAGTATAATAAAATCCAAAGCCACTTTAAGGGAGGTCTCGATGAGACTCTATGCCCAACATATGATCTATGGAGATTCAATAACTGATAATAATTATATCCGGGCATCCAACTATAGAGGCGTTTTAAGAATAACGCCAAAGGATGTAAGAGCTATTATTGATAAAGATTCTGAGAAACAGACTATCGAGAACCTTTATAACTACGAACAGGCCTCCCCACAAAACTTTATATACGGACTTTTCAACTGGTACCACCCCTACTACAGCTATGATGCCTTAAGCAAAATTGAGGTTAGAAGGATCTTTAACAGTGATATGTTAGAGATTAAATACTCTGCGAATGACCCCGGGGTTGCCTATAATACTCTTCTTCTTCTTACAGAGGAGTTTGTTAAGCAGTACGAGTTCCTGAGATTCGGAGAGACCAACAATGTAATTGAGTACTTCCGAAGAGTACTTGCGGAGCTTGCCCTTAAACTTAGAAGGTCAGAGGACTCCCTTACCCAGTATTATATAGACAAAAGGGTTATCAACTACGAGGAGCAGACAAAGCAGATTACAGCTCTTGCAAGGGACTACGATCTGCTCTATTATGATATTTTGTTACGCTATACCAGCTCCAGTGAGATGGTAAGAAATCTGGAAGAGAAGATTGCAGAGCAGACAAAACTTATTGAGAACAACTCTATCTTTATAAGTAAGATTAATGCAATCTCATCTCTTAGTGATAAAATTGCAAGAATGGAGCTTTTTCAGAGAGACTCCATATCTACCTATCTACCTCTTATAGAAGAGTATAAAAAACAGCTTAAGACAGCAGAGGATGAACTTAAGGAGTTCACAATTGAGGATAGAGAGCTGCGTTTTACCAAAGAGGGAGTTGCTGTTGCAACTTTCGTAGCCGAGTGGATAACAGAGTTAATCCAGAGAGAGAAATCGGGTGCCGAACTGGTTGTTATGGAGGAGGTTAGAAGAAGTCTCGACGATAAGTATATCTACTACTCTCCAATAGGATCTACTCTCAAAAGGATGGAGAGAGATATCGGATTTACAGAGCACTCCTATCTCTCAGTTTTACAGAGTCTCAATACTGCTTTGATGAGGCAGAAGAACCTTCAGATGACTGCAGCTACATTTAAACCGATCAACCCTCCGCTTTTCCCTATATCTCCGATAAAAACGGCTAGAAGGCTGATTGTTGCAGTTACTTTCTTTGCTACAATATTCCTTGTATTAGGGTTCTTTATTCTTCTTGAGTTCTTCGACAGAACAGTAAGGGATAAGATAAGGGCAGAGAGGATGATTCCGGCAACCGTTTTAGGAGCATTTCCGGGGACAAACAAGTTGAGATACAGAGGGTATAATAAAGAGTATCAAAGAATTGCTACAAACTATCTTGCAAATTCTATAGTTCCGTTTCTGAACCCTAAAGAGAGGCCTAATATTATTAACTTTATCAGTACAGAGGAGCAGACGGGAAAGAGTACAATTATATCTCAGCTTGAGGAGTATTGGATTGAGAGAGGATTGAGGGTTAGATTACTATCTTGGCACGAAAATCTTGACGATAAGACCAGAGAGTTTATCCTTTCAAACAACCTCTCCGAGCTTTACGATTATGATAATGAAGATATAATATTGGTGGAGCATCAGTCAATAAGGAAGTCGGCCATACCTGTGGGTCTTTTAAGGGAGGCATCACTTAATCTGGTAATTATAAGGGCAGATAAGGTTTGGAGAGATATAGACAAGATTGCGTTCGAGAGACTTCAGGAGCAGTCCAACAACGCGCCGCTTCTGCTTTATCTAACAAATACAAAACGAGAGGTATCTGAGAACTTCCTTGGAATGTTGCCGCCTTACACCAAGTATAGATCTTTCATGTATAAGTTTATACAGTTTGGCTTAACATCTAAGTAAATGAGAAGTGGATCTACAGAGGTCGATATTTGACAACCTAAATAAGGCATTCGTTTTTGCTTTCCTTATTTTTTTGACAGGAGTCCTGCTCAGAGTTATACTCAATATCGGGTACACCTGGGGACTGGCACTCTCTCTGGTTCCATTTGGGGTAATAACTGTTTTATATCTAACAGAGAAGCCCTATCACTCATTTTTGCTTCTATTTACTGTTAACTATTTTGTATCGGGAGGGACAAGGTATTTCACATACCCTCCCGGTATTACAATGGATATAGTGATTCTTCTTACAATCTTTATTGTACTTCTTCAGTTCTTTAAAGCGGAGAGATCTGTTAAGATTAGTGACGCGTTCAATAACCTTACCTTAGTTGCCTTTTTATGGCTTCTCTATTGTACTTTTCAAATTTTTAACCCAGAGTCTTCAAGCCCTCTTGCCTGGCTGGGTAATGTGAGGGGAATTGGAATCTATTTCTTTATTGTAACGGCGCTTGCATCTATATTCCTTAGAAAGTATAAAAACCTCAAGACGATACTCTATTTGTGGGCTATATTTTGTCTGATTGCGGTTTTCAAGGCTTTCATGCAAAAAACATTTGGATTTGACTTTGGTGAGAGCAGATGGCTTGAGGAGGGGGGTAAGAATACTCATATTATCCACTCCGGGATACGCTACTTCTCTATCTTCACAGATGCCGGTAATTTTGGTTCGGGAATTGCTTTTTCTATGGTGGTCTTTGCAATCTCTGCTTTTCAGTACAAAGAGTACAAGAAGAGGGCGTTTTTCCTGATTGTAGCTGCAGCGTGCTTCTATGGAATGATTATTTCAGGTACGCGAGGTTCGCTTATTATCCCGATGGCGGGACTCTCTCTATATACGGCACTCTCAAAAAACATAAGGGCAATTATACCTACTTTTGCGATTCTTATTTTCTCGATATGGTTTCTTAATTTTACCTATTACGGACAGGGAAATAACTATATTAGACGTATGAGATCTGTTTTCAATCCTGATGATGCATCACTTGGTGCAAGATTGGAGAACCAGAGATTACTCAGAGTACAGATGATTGGTAAACCCCTGGGAGTAGGTATAGGGATGAAGAGAGGTAATGCAGTTTTATACACACCACACCCTGTTCTATCTAAAATTCCTCATGACTCATGGTATGTATTAATATGGGTTGAGCTAGGGATAGTTGGACTTATAGCCTATATTTTAATGATACTCTATATACTGCTTCACGGCGCCTATTTGATTCTTTTTCGTCTAAAGAATAGGGAGTTGAGAGGTCTTATAGCTGCTCTTTTATGTGGTCTTTTTGGGGTTTCGCTTGCTGCCTACAGTCTTGAGATATTTGGTCAGATGCCAAATTCAATTCTGATCTACATATCGATGACCTTAATTTTTTTAAGTCCGATTTATGATAAAGAGCTTGAAGAGAGCGCTTACTCTTCTGAGGAGCCGGTCAAAAGAAAACTGTATAAAGCTGTATAGTTTTATTATCTTAGCGTTTAAATAGGAGTTATATGGACAAAGCAATAGTATTATTTGACAAGGTATTTTTTATTATAATGACTGTATCTGTAGTCTATCTGTCAATTTTTGCCCTCTTTTCCATGTGGGGAGTTAAAAAAAGATACCCACCATCGCCAAAGAAATACAGATTCCTGATACTTATCCCTGCATATAAAGAGGATAAGGTGATTATGGATTCGGTAAACTCTATCATAAACCAGGACTATCCGTCAGATAGATACAAGATTGTTGTTATATCAGACAAAATGAGCGATGATACTAACAGTAAACTATCAGAACTATCTCTAAATTTGCTGATTGTAAGTCCTGACGAGAGCTCTAAGGCATATGCACTAAACTACGCTATCAACAATATTCCGGACGAAAAGTATGATATAGTAGTTATTCTGGATGCAGATAATATTGTTGAGAGCAATTTTTTAACATCCATTAACGATGCCTACTACTCCGGTTCTACAGCAATTCAGGCACATAGAGTAGCGAAAAATATCAATTCGGAGATGGCAGTATTGGATGCAATAAGCGAGGAGATAAACAACTCTATCTTTAGAAGAGGACATATAAATATGGGGCTATCATCTGCATTGATTGGCTCCGGTATGGCATTTGATTATAAGTGGTTTCGTAAGAATTCAGATAAGCTTAAAACATCAGGGGAGGATAAGGAGCTTGAAATTCTTCTTCTTAAAGAGGGAATATTCATTGACTTCCTGGAGCATGTAATGGTCTATGACGAGAAAATACAGAAGGAGGCGGTGTTTTATAACCAGAGAAGAAGATGGCTTGCAGCTCAATTTGGCTCTTTGATAATTGGTATTAAGGATCTTCCGGGGGCAATAATGAAAAACAATATCGATTATATAGATAAGGTGTTTCAGTGGGCACTTTTCCCCCGTATAATTCTTATAGGCTTTATTACAATTGCCTGTATAGGAACATCTCTTTATGACTGGACACTCTCTATAAAATGGTGGCTTCTATTTATTCTTCTCGTATTTACATTTGCAATGGCTGTTCCTGACTATCTGGTAACAAAGGAGAACAGTAGAACAATTAAAAGATTGCCTATTCTATTTATTCTGATGTTTATGAATTTCTTCAGAATGAGGGGGGCAAATAAAAAGTTCATCCACACAGAGAAGGGGTGATAACACTTGGGCGGCCTATCATCATACAAGAGTATATTTAAGGCAACCTCTCTTTTTGGTGGGATGCAGGTTGTTCAGATTTTTCTTAACCTAATCAGGGGAAAGGTAATAGCACTTCTTTTAGGACCGTCGGGGGTAGGACTTAACTCGCTCTTTATGTCATCTGTATCTATGATCAGCAACGTTTCAGGTATGGGGCTTAACTTTACTGCTGTAAGGGATATTGCAAAAGCGAATGAATCCGGCGACAGAGAGAGACTATCTGCAGTTATCAAGACCTTTAAGAGATGGCTTATAGGATCTGCAATAATTGGGGTGTTGTCTGTAGTATTACTTTCACCTCTACTAAGTCTCTACACTTTCAAAAACTACGACTATACACTATCATTTATTGCCCTATCCTTTATGCTCCTCTTTGGAGCCCTCTCGTCGGGGAATGCATCCCTTCTCCAGGGCACAAGAAATCTTAAGGGCTATGCTCTCCACTCACTAACAGGATCACTATCCTCGCTTGTTGTCTCTATCCCCCTTTACTACTATTTCGGAACAAAAGGTATTGTTCCGGCTTTGATAATATCTGCATTGGTTACCTTTCTGTTCAGTATATATTATGCATCGGCGATAAAGAGAGTGAGGGTAAAGCAATCATGGAGGGAGAGCTGGGCAGGGGGCAAGGATATGGTAAAACTTGGAGCAGCAATGATGCTTGCAACTTCCATCGGCTCTCTTGTGCACTATCTTATCAATACCTATATCAGTAACTCGGCATCGGTTGCTGATCTTGGACTTTACCAGGCGGGGATGTCTATTACATCTCAATCTATAGGGCTTGTCTTCTCTGCCATGGCTATAGACTACTATCCCAGATTAGCTGCAATTTGTGATGATAACAACAAAGTCAGGGAGATGGTTAACCAGCAGGGAGAGATAACAATGTTAATCGCAACACCTGTATTGATACTGTTGTCCCTAACAGCACCCTTAGTAATACGTCTGCTATACTCATCCGATTTTTTGCCGGTTACGGGCTTTTTAAGGGTTCTTGCAATTGGAATGATGTTCAAAGCTGCCTCTTACTCAATTGGAGCAATCTCTTTCGCTAAAGGGGATAAAAAGGTCTTCTTCTTTTTAGAGGGGATATATATGAATTCCAGTATATTGTTATTTAGTATAATTGGCTATAGTATAAAAGGTCTCATCGGCCTTGCCTGGGCATATATGATAATGCATCTTCTCTATTTTGTTATAATTAATGTTGTTACACGAAGATTTTATAACTTTTCAATTGCTCCTCCTCTAAGGAGGATTTTAGCAATAAGTCTTGGATTAATGACTCTTGCATACCTTAGTATTACCACTCTTGTTGGAATCTATTCTTTTATAGCAGCAGGATTTATATCCCTGATTTCTATCATATACTCCATAATTGAGATAGACAAACTTATTGGTATAAGGGACTTTATAAATAAGATTCTAAGAAGAGGTTAGCCGAATATTTTTCCCCGTAAGGGTATTACGAACTCTCCAGTAAATCCGGTTTCTCATATCTGCAGACCATTTAATAAAGATCTTCATTTTTAGAGAGAGAGTTCTTGGGTTTTTAATCCTTATCCAGCTATCCGGTATAAGATCCCTGGTGTTGTAATTTTTCATTTGTATTCCAAACCATTTAAGAGGTGCAACTACAATTTTATTTGGGTTAGGGTTTAACCATGCCCCCCACCAGCTGAAGGTTGAGTTGCTGATAATGTTGTGAGTACAGTATGTCTGAAGATAAAGATCCATAATTGGCGGCTCGTCCTCAATAAAAAAGAAGTTATCTCCCCTGAAATTTTTCTTACACCATTCAATATCGTCACTTATAAGAAGATACCTTCTTTTTTTGCCAAAATATTTTATTGCTCTACGGAAATATGGCATCTCACAAATAGGCTGTCTCAGGGGTCTTGTCAGGTAATCACCTCTTCTGACATTTATAGAGATTATCTCATCTTTAAAAAGTGAACCATACCTCTCTTCAATATATTTAACACTATCATCATCAACAGAGAAGAGATCTCTGACATATTCCGGTTCAAAGAATTTCTCACTTTGGTAGTACCCGGTCAATCTAATCTTGTCGAAATATTCAATAGGGGTAAAGCCGAACTCCGGCTGTATATACTCAACAGAATCCTCCGGTAATCCGCTCATAAAAACAATATTTCTAAGGATATTGGTGCGGAACTGCTCAATATAACTCTCGAGAGAGACTCCTTCAGGGACATTAACGTTTGATATACAGGCAATATACTCTGTATTATTGCGGTGTGCAAGAGATGCTCCTGCAGCAATCTGGAAGAGATTGTTGCCGATTCTATCTGTCAGAGTTGTGTAAACCATTGTTTTTTTTACAAATATCATAAAAAAAAGTAAATTTGCGTAACTACTGCAACCTTTTAAATTTCAAGAATAATCCTATGTTATTTTATGAGTTGGTATAAGAAATATCTGGTTGTCTTTGAGAGGCCTTTTTCTGAGGCTCCACGGGAGACTATAGAGCTGATAAGGGAGAGACTTGCAGCTGTACAGAGCTCAACTCCAGTTGCTACAGTGGCAATAATTGCCCACAATGAAGAGACACGCCTTTTAAGCTGTATATGGTCTCTTTGTGACTCCAAGTGCAAGTACCCTATTGAGATAATCGGTATAGACAATAACTCTTCCGACCGTACTGCAGATGTTTATAGAGCAGTATCCCTACCTTACTATTTTGAGGAGCGTAAGGGTCCCGGGTATGCGAGAAACAGAGGATTATACCAGGCTAAAGGAGAGTACATTCTTTGTATTGATTCTGATACTCTATATCCGGAGAGATATGTAGAGAAGATGATTGATGAGCTTAAAAAGCCGGGTGTTGTAGCTGTATCTGCATCATATAGCTATATTCCCGGCAAAGGGTATCCAAAACTTTGGCTCCGTTTATATGAGTTTGTTCGTGATACTCACCTCTTTTTCCTCTCCTTTAAAAATCCTGTATGGTGCGTTAGAGGTGCTGTTTTTGGCCACTCTGTACCATTGGCAAAGAGGACCGGAGGATACAGAGTGCATATCAGCAGGGGAGAGGATGGTGCAATGGCTTATGATTTAGCAGAGTTTGGGAGGATATCTTTTAAAAGAGGATTCAAGACCAGGGCAATGACTTGTACAAAATCTCTTGGTGCGGATGGCCCTATGGTAAGAGCATTTTTCAGAAGAGTTTGGGACTCTGTAAAAGGATTTCAGAGGTACTTTTTCTTTACGGGAGATTCAGACGAGAATCCGGTAAAAAAACCTGAGTAGAATGAGAGCTGCTTTTATACATTTTTTTGGACTTAAGGAGTTTAGTGGTATCAGCAAGAAGATTATATCACAAATTGAGGCCCTTAACCATTGCGGACTTGAGGTGGCTTTCTGCTATATGGAGATAGATGCAGAGGGAAACCAAAGGAGATACTGCGATAAAAAAGAGATAGATAACTTTGGAAATGGGTTTATCTCTAAATTCGGGAAGTGGATCTGCTTTAATAATCTGACTAACTATATACTTCAAAACCAAATTGAATTTGTTTATATAAGAAGCTTCTATAATAGTAATCCTTTTTTGTTGAGAATGTTCAAAAAATTGAGGTCAAATGGGGTTAAGATTGTAATTGAGTACCCAACCTATCCCTATGATATAGAGACAAGCAAGGAGCATATAAGATATAAACCAATCTTTTTTTTGAACAGACTCTTCCGAAAAGGTCTTAAAGGGAGAGTTGACAGAGTTGTTACTTTTACAAATCTTCCGGAAATAGAGGGTGTTAAAACCATTAATATCTCGAATGCGATAGATTTTAATAGCGTTAATCTCTCTCAGAGAGAGAAAGATAGTGACGCGATATTCAATCTTCTCGGTGTAGCAGAGATACACTTCTGGCACGGGTATGATAGGGTTATTCAAGGTCTTTGGGAGTACTATAAAGGGGAAGATGTAAAAAAGGAGGTTCATTTTCATATAGTAGGAGAGGGTTGTGAAAAGGATAATCTTGAGTTGAAAGCTTTAACATTAAAGTTGAAGATGAGTAAGTACGTTCATTTTCATGGCAATAGAAGATCAGATGAGCTTGACCCCTTTTTTGATATGGCTGACTTCTGTATTGCGAGCCTTGCAAGGCATAGAACAGGTATTACCCATATAAAAACTTTAAAAAACAGAGAGTATGCAGCAAGAGGTCTATCCTTTGCCTATTCGGAGATAGATGAAGATTTTGAAGGTATGCCCTATATACTAAAGGTTCTGCCTGATGACACTTCTATTGATATTTATAAAATTTTACGATTTCGGGGTAGTATGAAGCTCTCCCCTTACGAGATTCGCCAATCTATTGAAGATAGACTTTCATGGGATGTTCAGATGAAAAAAGTTATAGACGAACTATTTTATTCTCCAAGAAGCGAATGAAATAGGCTATCCCACTCTTTTGCAATTATATCTATCGAAAATTGTTTTGAACGCTCTCTTGCCCTTTTACCCATCTCTTTACGTATATCTTCGTTCTCGATAAGATAGCATATTTTTTGTGCCAGAGCGCTAACATCTTCCGGTGTTACCAGAATTCCATCTACACCGTCTGTGATTATATCCTTAGGGCCACATGGACAAGCAAAGGCAACCGGAGGAAGTCCGCATGACATGGCCTCAGTAATTACCATTCCAAATCCTTCAAAACGAGAACTGAACGCAAATATAGAGGACTCTGTGAACTTTTCGTTAATATCAAGTACAGCATCATATAGAGTACAGCTATCTTCTATACCGTTGGATTTTATTTGATTATAATATGAACCCTTCTCTCCGCTTCCATATATTGATAAGCTCCAGTCAGGGTGCCTCTTACTTACAAGTCTCCAACTATCGATAAGCATATCAAAACCTTTTTGGCTTACAAATCTTCCTGCAGCAATCACCTTTTTTGAAGAGCAGTCAGAGAATCTATCTGGTATCTTTTCGATCGGATTATATATTACAGATATATTATCGAGCTCTGTCCACTTCTCTTTATCTTCATAACTTAGAACCACGAATCTATCTACCTTGCGAAGATTATTAATCAGCTGATTAAGCCATAGTTTTGCAAAAAAACCTTTTATCCCCTTTAATTTCCCCTTTGTGTTAAAATCTCTGTAATTTAATTTGTTGAACTGGAGTTCGCCTATCTTTTTACTCCCATCCTTGATCTTAGTTATAAAATTAATCTCACGCCTTAACATAGATACCGTGATATCAGGAGATAACTCTTTAAGAGCCCTTGTCAATCTTCTACGATAGTGGAACTGCTTATATGAGTAAATGAAAACCTTAAAACAGATGGGTACAAGTCTAATATCTTCATAGTTCAGGTTTAGATTAACAATTTTTACCCTTGGTGAAATCGGAAAGAATGGAGCATTACTAATACCGTCTGTAAGGATTATTGTAACATCATAGCCGAATATATCTGCAAAATAGCTGGCTTTAATGGAGAGTACCTTCTCCATTCCTCCTACCAGATGCAAGGAGGGTAAGCAAAATGCAATTTTAATAGCCATTTCCCTGTAAATAAATTGGATTCAAATGTACAAATTTTTATAACCTCTCAAGATAAAGCAGCGAAAATATAGCAACTAATCTCTGGTTTGTGTTAAAACACTCCGGAAAAGCTTGTCCCACTCATTTGCAATTACATCAATTTTAAAGTCATTAGCTCTCTCTCTTGCACGCTTTCCCATCTCTTTACGGATATCTTCGTTTTCAATTAGGTAACATATCTTCTCTGCCATCTCCTTAACGCTTTCCGGTTTAACAAGAAGCCCGTTCACACCATCGGTAATAATATCTTTTGGGCCGCAAGGGCACGCAAAAGCTACCGGAGGTATCCCACAAGCCATTGCCTCGGTGATAACCATTCCAAACCCCTCAAATCGCGAACTAAAGGCAAAGATTGATGACTCGGTAAATTTTTCGTTAATATTAATCACTGCATCGTGAAGAGTGCAGCTACCCTCAATACCGTTTTTTACAATCTGCTTTCTTAGTTGTTTCCCTGATCCGCTTCCGTAAATAGTGAGCCTCCAGTCGGGATGTCTCTTGTTTACTATTTTCCAGCTATCTATAAGCATATCAAACCCCTTTTGGGAAGCAAATCTTCCCGCAGCAATCACCTTTTTTGAGGAGCAGTCAGAATAATTATCCGGAAAATCATATATCGGGTT
>CAZCXB010000038.1:0-13317 GCA_964502485.1 uncultured Muribaculaceae bacterium
TTTGCAGGAATATTCATGACTATTTTGTTAAATTTTTTACAAATGTATGAAAAAATATTAATATTATAACCTTTTTAGAGAAAGCTTAATAAGCTCCTCCAATGAATATGATGGGTTCTCTTTATTAAGAGAATCGAGCACTTTATCTACATTGGACCGGGTAAAACCCAAAAGAACAAGAGCAGAGGCTGCCTCCTCCCTATGCTTACCCGTCGATCCGGTGAGTGATTGAATGATTGAGTCGCCTGAGCTCGCTTTCCCAACCTTATCCTTAAGCTCTATCAGCATTCGTTGTGCGGTTTTTAACCCTATTCCTTTGATACTCTTAAGTCTGTTAATATCTCCTGTTATGATGGCATTTCTGATTTCGTCGGAGCTCATTGAGGAGAGCATCATTCGTGCAGTATTAGGACCAATTCCTGAAACTTCAATTAAATAACAGAAAACGGACCTCTCCTCTTTATTGAAAAAGCCGTAAAGAAGCTCTGTATCCTCTCTTAAATGATGGTAGACAAAAAGCTTACAATCGCTGTCTCGTTTAAGCTGAGAATATGTCTGGAGAGATATCAGTAACTTATATCCAATTCCACTATTCTCTACAACCACCTCTGTTGGTGCTAATTCTGTGAGTTCTCCTTTTATATAGTCGTACATAACTCTTCTCTATAAACATTTATCGCAAATTTATGTTTTTAAGGTATAACAGGCAACTTTGTTTTGCTAATTTTGCAGTCTCAACAGATTAAACATATTAATTGGTCACTATCATGGATAAAATTTCAGATATATCGGATATCAGAAGGCATTTTCCGGCGTTGGAACAGAAAGTTAACGGTAAGGATCTTGTTTATCTCGATAACGGAGCAACATCACATAAACCACAATCTGTAATAGATCTTATCAATGAGATGAACTCCCGTACAAACGGTAATATTCACAGAGCTGTTCATGAATTAAGTGCAAGGACTACCGCTCTATATGAAGGTGCGCGAGATGATGTTAAAAGATTTATAAATGCACGTTATCGTGAAGAGATTATTTTTACATCCGGAACTACAGCATCAGTCAACCTTGTTGCAAACTCCTTTTGTGCCTCTTATCTGAGAGAGGGTGATTCCGTATTAATATCTGAGAGTGAACACCACTCCAATATCGTTCCATGGCAGATGGCGTGTGAAAGATATGGTGCTACACTAAAGGTTCTACCTGTTGACAACGACGGAAACTGGAGGATGGAGCTTCTTGATGAGATGCTTACCCCTAATGTAAAGATAGTTGCAGTAGCGCATATATCAAATGTTCTTGGTATCATAAATCCGGTAGAGGAGCTTATTTCCTGTTGCCACAAAAAGGGAGTTCCTGTATTTATCGATGGCGCACAAGGGATAGTCCACTCTTCGGTTGATGTATCTGCACTTGATTGCGATTTTTATGCATTTTCCGGTCATAAGCTATACGCAGCAACAGGCACCGGGGTGCTATATGGTAAAAAAGATATCCTGGAAGCGATACAACCCTGGATGGGTGGGGGAGATATGGTATCTACTGTAACATTTGAAAAGACAACCTATGCCCAACTTCCATTAAAGTTTGAGGCAGGAACACCAAATTTTATAGGAGCTGCATCACTTGGAGAGGCAATCCGGTTTATTGAAAGTACTGACCACTCATCTATAATGGAGAGTGAGCGAAAAATAGTAGGTTTTATGAGGGATCAACTGAATAGGATAGATGGTCTTAAACTATATGGAAATGTGGATAATAAGATACCCCTATTCTCGCTAACCATTAATGGGGCTCACCCTTCCGATATTGCAATGATAATGGACAAGATGGGTATTGCTCTAAGATCCGGTCAGATGTGTAGCGAACCTCTAATGAGAAGGTTCAATACCGAGTCAATGCTAAGGGCTTCATTCGCAATGTATAACACTCTTGATGAGGCAAAATACTTTATTGAAAGTCTAAAAAGGGCAATAAAAATGCTTGTTTAGACAGGATGATTTTAATTTCAATATAACTAACTATAACAAACAGAATTTTAATTTAATAAAAGATGACAATTAAAGAGATTGAACAACAGATTATCGATGAATTTTCCGTGTTTACAGATTGGATGGATAAGTACGAGTATCTTATTGAGTTAGGCAAATCTGTGCCTGTTATTGAGGAGTCAGGAAAACATGATAGTAATCTGATTAAAGGTTGTCAGTCCAGGGTATGGCTAAATGCGACCTTCAACGACGGTATATTATATTTCACTGCAGATAGTGATGCTATTATAACTAAGGGTATTATATCACTTCTTATAAGAGTTTACTCCGGAAAAACTCCGGAAGAGATTCTGGGTGCAGACATATCGTTTATTGAGAAGATTGGTTTACAGGAGAATCTTTCACCCACCAGAGCAAATGGTTTGCTATCTATGATAAGGCAGATAAAATATTACGCTGCTGCTTACTCTTAAAAAAAAGATGATATGAGTATAGAGAAGAGTATTGTAATGGCCCTCAAGCAGGTTTACGATCCTGAGATACCGGTCAATGTCTACGACCTGGGCCTTATTTATGAGATAAAAGTAGACGAGAACAAAAAGGCGCACATTAAGATGACGCTAACCGCACCAAATTGTCCTATGGTTGACGAGTTGTTACAGGATGTTTACGATGCCGTATCAACCGTACCATCAATTGATGATGTCGCTATTGAGCTTACCTTCGACCCTCCATGGGATAGAGGCAGAATGAGTGAAGAGGCCCTCTTTGAGTTGGGAATGTTGTAAGTGATTGCCAATATGTTAAAAGCAGGGATGTCACATAGTAATTTATCTATAAAAGATGAACAGAGCAGTTCTTTTACTGGGAAGCAATAGGGGAGAGTCAAAATCAATTATTAATAAAGCAGTTGCAGATCTATCTACTCTCAGTAATCCACTTTATAAGATGCTAATTTCCTCATTTTACGAGAGTGAACCCTGGGGTTTTGATGCTGATCGCTGGTTTTTGAACTTAGCTGTTATTATAGAAACACCGTTAAGTGCCCCGGAGCTTCTGAGAAGGGTTCTTGAGATTGAGATTTCACTTGGAAGATTAAGAGAGAAAAGTGAGAAAGAACAATTGAATGAGATACTACCCCAATACCTCTCAAGAGAGATAGATATTGATATAATACTCTTCAATGACCAAATAATTAACTTGGAACAGCTAACTATACCACATCCAAGAATGCACCTTAGACGTTTTGTCCTGGAGCCCATAGCCGAGATTGCTCCGGACTATCTTCATCCTCTCTTTAAAACAAGCATAAAATCACTTCTTGAGAGTTGCGAAGACACCTCAATTGTCACAAGATTATCTTTTTTATATTCCAAATGAACAATAGTACAGATATAGATGTTCAATTGCTACATAATTGGGAATTCAACTTCAATATCAGAACTATTAAAGAGATTAAAAAGTTAAATCAGTTACAATAAATGCAATACAATGAATACAATAGATAATCTTAAATGGCGTTACGCTACAAAAAACTTTGATCCTGCCAAAAAACTCTCTGCAGAGAGTATTGAACTTTTGAAGGAGGCAATTAACCTCTCTCCATCATCTTATGGTTTGCAAGCTTATAAGGTTTTGATTATTGAAAACCCGGAGATAAGAGAAAAGCTCAAGGCTGTATCATGGGGTCAGCCGCAAATAACAGATGCTTCTCACCTATTTCTATTTTGCAGCTACACTAAAGTTGGCGATAAAGAGGTTGATGAATACCTCAATCTAAGGGCAGCTGTAAATAATCAGAACCCGGAAGATTCAAAAGATTATGGAGATATGATTAAGTCGCAGATGGCATCACTCTCTCCCGATAAAATGGCTGCCTGGACATCTAAGCAGACCTATATTGCCCTTGGAACACTAATGGTTGCGGCAGCAGAGATTAAAATTGATGTTTGTCCTATGGAAGGTTTTGACAAAGAGCAATACGATAATATATTAGGTCTAAATGAGATGGGACTCACAGCCTCTGTTATTGGAGCAGTAGGTTACAGAGATAACAATGATCCATATCTCAAGTTCCGTAAGACCAGAAAGCCGAATACAGAGGTTTTTCTGTCAATCTGATTTCAGTATATAGTACTTAATTATTATAAAAAATGCAGTTCTCATAATGGGAACTGCATTTTAAATTTATTGTAGTGAAAGACTACTCTCTAACTTTGAATTCGGAAATTCCTTCATTCAAAAAGAGTAGAAAATCAGAAGTAGAACACTCGCCAACAGGTTTAACCAGAATCTCCTGATTATGATCTATAAGTACGTAATATGGTTGGGATGCAACTCCGAATCTGCTTAGTTGATAATCTCTCAGTTTTCTTCCTACCGTGTTTTTTAATTTCCCATCAATAGAGGATATAATCTGCTCTTCTGCTGGAAGTTCGGTGCGATCATCTACATATAGTGTTGCAATTACTACGCTGTTTCTAAGAATATCGAGAACAGCCGGGTCACTCCATACAGTGGCCTCCATAACCTTACAAGCACTGCAAGTGACCGCTTTAAAGGATAGCAGAACAGGTTTGTTCAAAGTCTTTGCACACTCTATAGCTTCATCTATATCGTAATAACTTGGTAACCCATGGGGAGCCCGATTTTTTGGAGTAGCATATTTTGAAACTCCGCAAAGACCGGCTGTTACACCTGTGATATCTGATGTAGACTCTCCGGAGGTGGCCCCTCTATATCCGATAGAGATTGTGCTGCCATCCTCAGGAGGTATTAGAGCAGAGAGTGAAGCAAGTGGAGCACCAAAAAGACCCGGGATAAGATATACAGCAAAAGAGAATGATACTATTGCAGATATAACCCTTCCCGGACCTGCATGTTTTACTTCTGAATCATGAGAGGTTTTAATTATACCAAGCAGGTAGAGTCCCAGCAGTGCAGCTATAACAATCCAAACAGATATGAATATTGATCTGGTAATAATACCTAATCCGAAATATGCATCTGCAGAGGCGAGGAACTTCAAGCTGAAGGCAAGCAGGATAAATGCAAAAACAACCTTCACAACATTGAGCCATCCTCCGGATTTAGGCATCTTTTTCATAAGAGAGGGGAACATCGAAAATATCACAAACGGCAATGAGAAGGCAAAACCAAATACAAACATTCCCAGTATTGGTTTTAGCGCAAGACCTCCCGTCACAGATGCTGCGAGAATAGATCCTACAAATGGCCCTGTGCATGAAAATGAGACTATCACCATAGCAAAGGCAACAAAGAATGAGGCCACAAAACCTCCCTTATCTGCACGTGCATCTGCCTTGTTTGCAAGACCTGATGGGAGTGTTATCTCAAAAGCTCCCAAAAACGAGATTGCAAAAACCATAAAAAGGAGACCAAACATAAGATTTGGCAGCCAGTGAGTACTAAGTGCGTCGGTTGCGTCTGTACTCTGAAAAAGGGCTACCAAAACGCCTATAAGAGTATAAATCATTGTCACGGAGAGACCAAATATCAACCCCTTGATAATGCCATCATTTTTTCTTCCGCTACCACTGATAAAAAAGCTTACGGTCATAGGTATCATAGGAAATACACATGGCGTGAATACTCCGCCAAGTCCGGCTGCAAAAGCTATCACAAGAAACATTAACAACCCCTTGTTTCTCTCTCCTCTCTCGGAGTTTTCTGCAACACCCTCTGAATTCAAATCTTGCGGAATGATATCTGAGGGAGCTCCCTTCGGTATTGTAAAGGAGATATCCATCTCCTCCATAAGACACTCTTTCCCGTTACAGATCTGGTATGTAAAAAGTCCCTCAACATTAAAGCTTTCCGGGGATACTCTTGTAATTGTCTGTACAAACGAAGCGCTCTTTTCGAATATAAGCACCTCTATACCGAATGCTTCATCCATTTTACGTTTCGCCTCTGAGTGGTCTCTCAGATTGCTTGTAGCAGTGAAAGCAGGCGACTCCTTCATCTCAAAAGTGGTGGGAAGTGGTCCATTCTCGATAAAAGTGGTATTATACATATACCACGGTTGTTCGATTTCTGCTCTCAATATCAGGTCTATGGTTCCATCTCCGTTATCCTTGTGCTCAAATCTCCAATTTACAGGATCCTGAGAAAAAGCGGATGTAAGAGAGAAAAAAGAGATAATAATTAGTAGTAATTTACGCATCATCAACAGTTTTGTTCACTTAATAAAATTTATGAGAAACAAAAGTATAAAAATTCTATAAAAAGCACTAATTTCGCACTTTGTAAACATATAAACAGTTATGACACAAGAGGAGTTATTTAAGAGTATTATTGCCCATGCCAAAGAGTATGGTTTTATCTTTCAGTCAAGCGAGGTTTATGACGGATTAAGTGCAGTTTATGACTATGGACAGCTTGGGACAGAGCTCAAGAATAACATTAAGAGATATTGGTGGGATGCAATGGTTCGCCTCAACGAGAATATCGTGGGTATTGACTCCGCAATCTTTATGCATCCAAAAATCTGGGAAGCCTCCGGACATGTCGGTGCATTTAATGATCCGCTCATAGACAATAGGGACTCTAAAAAAAGATACCGGGCTGATGTCCTTTTGGAGGACTATATAGCCAAGCTAGAGGAGAAGGCAGAGAAAGAGGTAGAGAAGGGGAGAAAGAGATTCGGAGAGGACTTTAATGAAGATCAGTTTCGTGTGACCAATCCTAATTTCCTTAGAAGTATAACAAAGGCGAACGAGGTTAGAGAGAAGATGAACGATACTCTCAACAGAAATGATCTTGAAGCGGTCAGACAACTTATCATAGATTGTGATATTGTTTGTCCGGTCTCCGGATCGCGTAACTGGACAGAGGTAAGGCAGTTTAACCTTATGTTCTCTACGCAGATGGGTAGTGTAAGCGAAGATGCAAACATCATCTACTTAAGGCCGGAAACTGCACAGGGCATCTTTGTCAACTTCCTCAATGTACAAAAGACAGGAAGAATGAAGATTCCGTTTGGAATAGCACAGATAGGAAAAGCATTCAGAAACGAGATTGTTGCAAGACAGTTTATTTTTAGAATGAGAGAGTTTGAGCAGATGGAGATGCAGTTCTTTGTTCGTCCGGGAGAGGAGATCGAGTGGTTTGAACACTGGAAAGATGCAAGACTCAAGTGGCATAAGGCAATGGGCTTAGGAGATATGAAATATAGATTTCACAACCACGAAAAGCTGGCTCACTATGCAAATGCAGCTGCAGATATAGAGTTCGATTTTCCTTTCGGTTTCAAGGAGCTTGAGGGCATTCACTCAAGAACCGATTTTGACCTTTCGCAGCACCAGAAGTTCTCCGGAAAGAAGATGCAATATTTTGATCCTGAGAAGAATGAGAGCTATGTGCCATATGTTGTAGAGACCTCTATAGGTCTTGACAGAACTTTCTTAGCAATCTACTCATCATCCTATTGCGAAGAGAAGCTCGAGAGTGGAGAGGAGAGGGTAGTGCTCAGGCTTCCGGCCTTCCTTGCCCCTATAAAGATTGCAGTTCTTCCTCTTGTAAAGAAAGATGGCTTGCCGGAAGTTGCAAAAGGTGTAATGGACGATCTCAAGTTTGACTTTAATTGTCAGTATGACGAGAAGGATAGCATAGGCAAGAGATACAGAAGACAGGATGCAATAGGGACCCCTTTCTGTATTACTATTGATCATCAGACCCTTGAAGACAATAGTGTAACAATTCGTTACCGGGACTCGATGGAGCAGGAGAGGATTCCTGTATCTGCACTTAGATCAATTGTTGAGGAGAAGGTAAGTATGAGGAGAGTATTGGAGAAAATCTAAAAACCGAATATTATGTCGAATATATCTGTGAACTACATGGGTCTGAACCTGACTTCGCCAATTTTGGCAGCAAGTTCCGGACTGACTGCGCAACTTGATAGAGTAGCGGAGTTTGAGAGGGCAGGAGTGGGAGCTATTGTTGTAAAATCTCTTTTCGAGGAGCAAATTGTAAATGAAGCGGAGTTCCTTAATTCTCAGTCACATGATTATCCTGAGTCTGCAGATTATCTTCATCACTACTTACGCCAAAACTCTATAGAGAAGTATCTTAAGCTGGTTTCAGATGTTAAGAAGAGTGTTTCGGTTCCCGTGATTGCCAGTATAAACTGTTACTCAGCAGGTGAGTGGACAGCCTTTGCAAAGGAGATTGAGAGTGCCGGAGCAGACGGACTTGAGTTGAATATATACTCGCTACCTCTTAATATCCACAAAAAGTCAGAAGAGGTTGAGAGAGAGTATCTTAATGTTGTCTCTCAGGTCTCCCGACTCATAAAAATTCCGGTAGCGGTCAAAATTGCAAGTAACTTTACCAATCTTCCAGGTTTTGTCAACTCCCTTAAAGCACACGGTGCAAAGGGTGTCGTTATGTTTAACCGGTTTTATAGTCCTGATGTTGATATTAAACGATTAAGACTTTTTCCTGCAGATGCCTTCTCCTCACCGGAGGAGTCACTACGTGAGCTGAGGTGGATGGGTATAATATCTGCCCTTGTTCCCGGGATAGATCTCTCTGCCAGTACGGGTGTTCATAACGGCACAACAGCAATTAAGCAGATACTTGCAGGAGCAGCTACAGTGCAGATGTGTACTGCACTCTACAAGAAGGGTGCAGAGGCAATTTCTAACTCTGTTAACGATCTGCATCTCTTTATGGATACACAGGGTTTCAAAAAGGTTAGTGATTTTAAAGGAAAACTGAACTACTCAAATATTGATAATCCGGAGAAATTTGAGAGAGTTCAGTTTATGAAGAGTTTCGGAAGTAAATAGAGCTACTCTGTTTCACCCCTTTTTTATATCGTTTCCTGCCTGAAGAAGGGAGTTTAGTATCCCGAATCTTCTCTTATCGGATTGGGGCATCCCTTTGTATATCTCATCTGCAATCGGTCCCCACTTAGCTGCAATTGGCTTTGTCTTGGCGGCGAGCTCACTTCCGCTTTCCGGGTTTGATAAATGGGTAGATTTCACGCTTTTACACGAGGTGAGTTCAACTATTTTTTCCGGAATATCCATCATAGGACATGGGGTGAGGAAGTTTGAAGAGAAGGGTTTTTGAGAACGAAATTTTCTGAGAAACGGTGATTTGAGAGCCTCGAGAAATGTCATATTATTAATATTGACATCAGAGTAGTGACAAAATGCGCATGGCTCAACATCTCCGTTAGAGTTTATATGAAGAAAATCGTTTCCTGCAGCAACACATCCAATTGCTTTATGACCACTGTTGGCAAAATCGATAAGAGTATATTTATGTTTTTTTGAGTATTGCGCGATTTTCTCCATAACATAAGACCTCTGTTCTGCTGTACAGCAAAGCGACACATCGGAGTCACTGCCAATCGGAATATAGTTGAATAGCCAGCCGAACCACGCCCCCTTCTCTCTCATAAAGTCGAGAAACTTATCACTGCATATTGTCTCGTAATTCTTTGAATGATAACAAACAGAAAATCCGAAACCATGGTCTCTCTCCCTTAGAAGATCCATCGCTCTTATAACCTTATCGAATGTACCTTCACCTCGCCGGAAGTCGGTATCCTCTCTAAAGCCCTCAATGCTCAAAAAAAGATTAACATTCTCTAATTCAGATATTGTATCGGCAAATTTTGCATCAACAAGAGTCCCGTTTGTAAATATTCCAAATGTGAGGTTATAGTGCCTTCTTGCAAGCTTTATAATATCACCCTTTCTTATAAGTGGTTCTCCTCCTGACATGATAACATCTTTAACACCAAGAGCTTTACCGTCTGTCAATATCTCATCCAATTTTTCATAAGAGATAGAGGTTCTTTTGCTATAATCTGCTGCCCAGCACCCTTTACACTTTAGATTGCAATCACTTGTGGGGTCTATTAACAGGTCTCTCGGTATTGCGCAGTTGTGCCACCTATTCATCCAAACCTCTCGAAGAAGTGTGTAGAGACCGTTTATTGTAAGGAATGAGATAAGGCTCTTAACCTCAAAAAATCGATGGCATCTGTAAACATACTCTTTGTGGTGCGGATAACGGGGGATCCTTTTCTTAACACCCCCGATTGTAAGGTACCTCATAAATTGTGCTTAATTGTTCTAATTATTAGCACTGTTGTAGATTGGTAGCTGAAGAGATGACCCATCTTCAAACTCGAATCTCATGGATACCAAACCCCATTTGTGGTTTCCCCAATATGTGATCTTCTTGACCCCCTGCTTCTGAGTGTTCTCCTCAACTTTCAACACCTTGATTAACATTCCTCCCCACATAAAGTCGTCATTCGTAGATTTGGCTGTTACAACACGTTTTTTTGATGTGCCGGTTATCTCATACTCATCTCCAACATTTGAACTGTACTTAATAAGAATACCCGGATCAAGGCCATAGACGCTCTCAATACCCTCTTTAGTAGACTTAAACTTTACTCCTGTTACCGTAACACTATTACCGTTTACAGTAACTCCGGGATAGCTGGATAGAACATTCTTTATAGATGCGTTTGTTACAGTAGCTGTGCCGGTGTATGTAGAAATCCCATTGTTTAGACTGGTAACAGAGCCCTCAATATTACTTATTCCTGAGACTGCAATACTTGAAGAGCTGACAGTAGCACCTACCTGCCCCATTGGAGATTGTTCTCCTCCAAGTTTAGATGGATTCAAGGCCTCATCAATTTTATCGGCAAGTTCGCAAGAGGATAAAAGTAAAATGAGAGATAGAATAGTAGTAAAATAGGTTTTCATAGTGAATAATTTTGTCTGTTTATAGTTCAAATTTAGCAAACCATTTCCTGCTGCTCTAAAAAAAAGGCAAAACTATTCAATAGTTTTACCTTTTGGGGATAACTTTACGATATGAAACTTTAATCTTGTATAAAATGAGCCTCTGCTGTACGAAATGGAATAGTGAAGTAGAAACACGAACCGGATCCGCTCTCGCTATCTACCCAAATTCTACCACCTAAAAGATCGGTATAAGCTTTTGCGATGGATAGTCCAAGTCCAACCCCTTCGTAGTTTTTATTCATTGCACTCTCACCTTGAACGAAGCGGTCAAAAACCCTCGAAATCAATTGGGAATCGATTCCTATACCCTCATCCTTTACAAAAAAGAGCACCTCCTCCTCTACATGGGAGTAGCCAAACTCAATTGTCCCCTTTTTAGAGTATTTTATAGCGTTTTTAATGAGATTGTTAAGGATACCGAATAGTTTTTCTCTATCGGTAAGCACAGATAGTGCGTTAACTCTACCTGAATTTGTGTACTTAAGAGAGAGACCTTTTTTACCCGCATCAAGTTTAAAAAAAGTTAACAGACCCTCAAATAGGTTGTCAATATCTACACTGCTCATATTAACCGCCTCCTGACCGGACTCAAGCTTGGAGATATTAATAAGGTCGTTTACAAGACTCATCATCCTCTCTCCACTTCGCTGAATAATCTCGATATACTCCTCCCTTTGCTCATTAGTGAGAGTCTCATCTTTGAGTAGTTCAGAAAATCCGATAATCCCATTCATCGGGGTCCTTATCTCATGGCTCATATTAGCAAGAAACTGGGTTTTGAGCCTATCTGCCCTCTCTGCTCGATGTATTGCTATATCAAGATCCTCCTTCTGGTAGATATACTTCTCAAAAAGAGCACCAATTTTTGAGAACTCACCTGAACACTGTTTAAGCTTATGAATATCTGTAAAGCTCTCGTTTTTAAGCACTCTCTCTATTAGTGAAAGTGGTTTGATAACCCAGTATTTTAGAGTGTATCTTAAAATAAGCCAAATAACCAGAATTGAAGAGATAAGAAGAGTTACGATTATCAGCCAGCTTGTAGAATATAGACGAAAAAGGGGATTCTCCCTGCTAAACCATACCGTTGCGGCCTCCTCATTATCAAATCCGTAAAGAGTTATAGAGCTCTCAACCCTATATCCTGATTTATGACCCGGGATCAGTGACGGGTTAAGAAACGAGAGGGAGGCACCGGTTGCCTCAGAAATTGTGTTTAAATAGTTACCATCCCATAACTTGCCTGCAAAAAAGTAGCCGAAAGGCTCCGTTTTTACCCTGTCACGATCTGATGTCGGGTGAACTGAGGCTGCAGAGATCTCTATTAAACCTGAGTTGCTTTTTGTAAAAAAATGGAGAAATTTTTGATCACGAAATTTATTAAGAGCAGACTGAGGTATAACTCCACGTATTTCAATATTAGCATCACTGTATTCATAAATCAGATTAAAATGAGTGTCAAATACAGCAACATAGTTAAAACCAAAAGAGCCGGGTATTGTTGCAATATTCTCCTCTAACCAGCCTCTATCTGCACCCTTTTTAACCTCGTAAGCAAATTCATCCCAAAAGGTGTAGTCAAAAACAACCTGTTTTAGTGCTGTGCTTTTAAGGTTTATAACAGAATTAACCTCTCGTGTAACCTGATCTGTGGACTGGTTGTAGATCATCCTTGCCTGATTTCTCTGTAACAGAGCTACGGCAGTGACCAGAAAAATAAAGACAACTCCTGTAGTTGCTGTCAGAACAAGTAATTTATAGCTTATTCCTCTTTCCGGTTTGTTAGATTTTACTGATATTCCGCTCATAGAAAAAACTTAAAATCCTAAAGTTGCAACAAAGTAAGTACTTTTTATGGAAGGATTTACTATAAATGATAACTGTAGATAGGTGTCAAAATTTTTAATTACAGAGAAGTTGTACTTGTAAGATATCCCTGTGTTTACAAATGCTCTTGAAGGAGCGTAGAACTCACCTTTTATCTGATACCCTGCAAAAATTCGGTACTCATTATGTTCAGTTGTTTTTACAAACTCAGCCTCGCCATAGAGACTCTTTGAGGGGTCAGAGCCATAAAAAAGTGAACTCAGCATTAGGTTAACTCTATTCTTCTCTCCAAAAGAGAGAAGTGCCTGTGCTTCAAACATATGAGAAGTGGTTTCCGGGTTATAGTCAAAGTAACCGGAGGTACTCTCTTTACTGTAAGACCAATAATCCCAAATTGAGATTGTCAGAGGTCCTATCTCCTTAGAGATATAGAGATCTATCTCATCCTCCCCATCTCCCGTAACACGAAATGCTCCCCATGTCCCAAAGGTAAAACCTCTCCATGAGACCTCTGCTCCGGGTTGAATTGATGGTCTGTGACTGTAGTTTTGTCCTCTCCAGATATAGCTGCTTACAATCTCAGCCCCTGCCGAGAATTCAAAGCTCCTCTCTCTGTTTTGAGCATTAAGATTTGCGATAGCCAAAAAGAGTATAAGTAGAGATGATAAGAAAATTCTGCTCATATAGAGGAC
>CAZCXB010000039.1:0-13316 GCA_964502485.1 uncultured Muribaculaceae bacterium
AAGTAGATATAGTATTAATGAGTTTATTGCAAGGCCGGCAAGTGAAATTAAGAGGAAAGAGAGATACTCACGAGCTATTTGAGGATTATTGCTTGCGAATGTCCACAATCTGTTAAGTATATAGTTTGATGAGGCGGCTGTTATAAAACCTATCCCATTAGAGAGGTATCGGTTTAACCCAATTTTCTCCTTAAGTATCCAAGTTAGTCCGAAGTCTATCAATAGACCGGAAAATCCTACAATACCAAATATTAAAAACTGCTCTATCATAATTTATGTTTGCCACCCCGGATGCTCCTATATCATTTTGTTAAAACTGCTATTATCCACTCTTTTTCTCCCTTTACCATTACAAGAGTATTGTCTATCCCATTTGGAAATCCGGAGAGGAACACTTTGTAATATACTGTTAAAGAGTCTTTAGACCCGGATGGTTTAACCTCTGTTATCTCTGTTCTTATCTCAGATGTCTGTTTTAATATCATCTCTTTTACCCCCTTTTCGAGAGATTCAATGTTTTTTAATGCCTCCCTCAAATCCTCTCCCAATTCAGGTGTACAATAACCTGCAGCTGACTCATAGTCAAGAGCGAAGTATGAATCGAGAAACAACTTTGCTCTCTCTTTAGCACCATTATCTCTGGCATTACAAGAGAAAATAAATAGTGATAAGCTAAATAGAAACAGTGTCCCGAACAATCTTTTATACATAGTAATAATATATTAGTTATCAAGCTTAATTACAGTAATTCCTGAACCACCCATCTGGAGGGATTCGTCTCGAAAAGATATAACCCCTCCAATAGTTTTCAAATATTTTCTAATCTCCTCTCTTAGTATCCCGTTGCCCTTTCCATGAAGTATCCTGATCTCTCCTACACCAACCATTACAGCATCATCAACAAACCTGGTTACTGAATCTATTGCCTCTTCGAGTCTCTCTCCTCTTATATCTATTGAAGGCTTGAAGTTGAGCCTTCTGTTGGTGATATTCTCA
This sequence comes from uncultured Muribaculaceae bacterium, assembly GCA_964502485.1. Taxonomy (GTDB): domain Bacteria; phylum Bacteroidota; class Bacteroidia; order Bacteroidales; family UBA932; genus Bact-08. Next base: position 997 of record CAZCXB010000039.1, read on the forward strand.
CTCTCTACTACAGAGAATCTCCTTTGAGACGAACTTTTAACAATTTCATTGTACTCTCTGTTCGATATCTTCTCTAATTTTTCTGCAGAGAGTTTACTTATAACAGAGCCCACAGCGACATTAACCGTTGAATTCTCAATCTTAAGAACCTCTCCTATCAGGTCTCCCCCCTTTATTCGCACTTTGTCACCGGCACATAAAGGGATAGTAATATGGTTTTTAAGACTCTCCTTTAATGCTGTTTTCTCGACACTCCCACCCTTATCTCTTTTTCTCTCCTCCCTCCGCTCCTTTCTTTTGAGCAACTGCTCCATTTTTGCTCTTATCTTATCGTCAGTTGAGTTATTCGATATCACCTCAATCTTCTCATTAAACTCTATAAGCTCCCTTCTTGCAATCTTTGTCTTCTCTTTCTCTGCTTGACTCTCTCTTATCTCCCTGATTGTAGATTCAATTCTCTTGTTTGCATCAGCAAGCATAGCTGCTGCCTCTCTCTTTGCCTCTTCAATTATCTGCTTTCTAATGGACTGTATTTCGGATAACTCTTTTTGATATTTATCTGTGATACTCTCTAATGTTCTGTCTGTACTCTTTATCTTTGCAAGACGCTCCTCCCATGCCTTTCTGTTTCTGGCAATCTTCTTTAGGTGCCTCTCCAGATCAACAAAGTCGGTGCCGGCCCTCTCCTCTGCATTTTTAACCACGCTCTCCGGTAAACCTATCTTCCTTGCAAGTTCAAAAGCAAACGAGCTCCCCGGAACACCTGTCTCAAGCTTAAAGAGTGGCTGAATATTACGGACATCAAACTGCATCCCGCCATTTACAACACCTCTGCTACCGCTTGCATAGAACTTAAGATTACCGTAATGGGTTGTTATTATCCCAAAACATCCCCTCTCCTCGATAACTCCAAGAATTGCCTCAGCTATTGCGCCTCCGGCAACAGGCTCTGTACCTGCGCCAAACTCATCAATAAGGACAAGACTCTTCTCTGTTGCCTCCTCCAGTACACTCTTCATGTTATTAAGGTGAGAACTGTAGGTACTCAGATCGTTTTCGATAGATTGCTCATCTCCAATATCAATGAAGACATCTTTAAACAGGGTCAGTTCGGAACTCTCTGATGCCGGTATTAGAAACCCGCATTGTAACATATATTGCAACAGACCTGTCGTTTTAAGACATACCGATTTACCTCCGGCATTTGGTCCGGAAATGAGTAGAATTCTCTTATCCTGTGATAAAAAAAGAGTAAGAGGAACAATCTCTTTGCCCTCCTTCTTTAATGCACGCTCTAAAATTGGGTGCCTTGCATTTCTTAGATTTATCTCTCTCGCCTTGGATATAACTGGCTTACCTGCACCCATCGATATTGCCAGCCTCGCTTTTGCCCATATAAAATCTACGGTGGAGAGCAGACTGGACGAAACCAGCAACTCCTCCCTATAGGGTCTTAAGAAATCGGCAAATGTTACAAGTATCTTTAAAATCTCTCTCTGCTCTGCAAATTGGAGCTCACGGACCATGTTGTTGAGCTCTACTATCTCGATTGGCTCAATATAGAGTGTTTTGCCTGTAGCTGATTCATCAACAACAAATCCCGGAATCTTTCTCTTATTTGATGCTGAGACAGGTAACAGCATTCTCCCATCCCTGACCGTAACAGATGAGTCCAAGTCAATTATCCCCTCTTGCTGACCCTTTTTTAGGAGAGTGGTAATCTTCTTTGAGATAGTACTCTCTTTTTCCTTAATGGCTCGTCTAATTATCTGCAAATCTTCACTTGCGCTATCCTTAATCTCTCCAAATCTGTCAACTATAGAGTCTATCCTTCTGGTTATCTCCGGAAAGAGCATTACTGGCTCTATAAGTTTTTTCATATTTGGATAGAGCCCCTCTTTGCTGTTACGGAAAAAAACTGTAATCTGCCTTAAAGTCTCAAGTGATACCCTCAGTTTTGCAATCGCGGGTAGATCCAAATAGTAAGATTCATGCTCCAGCCTTGAGATGAATTGCTCAGTATCTACATAGCCGGAGTCAGGGAATCCTGACTCAAGCATTGTAATTACCCTCATCTCATCCGTAAGCAGAAGCCTGCTCTCTACCTCGCATTCTGAATCACTAAACTCCAGCTCCCGGACCATCTTTTTTGCAGAATCTGTAGAGCAGAGATTTTCTGCCATAGAGCGTATCCTGTCAAAACCAAGCTTCTGTTCTGTCCTCTCTTTTTTTGTCATATCTCTTTGTATGAACTCTCTATAACCAGCCTTAACTCCGTTATACTGTCCATCTTCTTAATCTCCCCATTATTTACAAATGATATCTCGCCTCTCTCCTCCGAAACAACAACTACTACGGCATCACTCTGCTCCGATATTCCGACTGCTGCTTTGTGTCGCATTCCAAAATGTGCGGGTATATGAGGATTTTCCGATATAGGAAGAGTGCATCTTGCCGCAATAATCTTCTCACCTGATATAACCATTGCACCGTCGTGCATTGGGGCATTATGAAAAAATATATTCTCAATAAGCCTTCTGCTGATTCTCGCATCGAGTCTGTCTCCGCTCTCTACAATAAAGTCAAGGGAGGAGGACTTGGCAAGTACAATAAGTGCTCCTGTTCGAGATTGAGACATCCTTCTGCATGCTTCGGTGATTTCGTTTAGCTCTTCATTTGACATTGCTTTGTTACGTGTTCCGAAAAAGAGATTAATCACCTTGAGGTTATGACTTGAATCCATATATTTTGTACCAAACCTCAAAAGAAAACGCCTAATCTCTTGCTGAAAAAGAATGATGAGAGCAAGTACGCCGACTCCTATAACTTGACCTAAAATTGCACTTAAAAGACTCATTTGAAGAGCCTTTACAACTAGCCAAATAAAGTAGAAAAGAAGAATTCCGGCAAAAATATTAAGTGCTGCTGTCCCTTTTATAAGCTTATATGCCTGATAGATAAGCAATCCTACCAGAAGTATATCTATAATATCTATGAGCTCTATTTTTATAAAATCAAACATAATCTACTGCTACAAACTTAATCTATTTATTCTACAAATGCTAACGTTGCAACACTCAGAGAAGTACCCTCAATTTCCAGTAGAGCACTTCCGCAAGCCTCAATTGTTGCTCCTGTGGTAAGAACATCATCTACTAAAAGTATGTGCTTATCTCTAAGTTTATCTCTCTGTTTTACATAAAATGCACCTGCTACGCCTTTGTATCTGTTCTCCCGGTCTTTCTCCGTCTGAGAAGCACTATATCTCCCTCTCTTTAGTAGTTTATCATCAACCGGAATATTAAGAGCCTCTCCCAGGGAGTGAGCAATGATTGAGGCCTGATTAAAACCTCTGCTCCATTTTTTAAAAGGGTGCAAGGGCACAGGAATAATGATATCAACATCTTTGAATGAGCCGCTCTCATATATTTTTCTCCCAAGCAGTGATGCCAAATATTTACCCAGCAATATATCTCCTGTATATTTAAACCGGTGTATTACAGAGCGCCAGTTACTCTCACTTCTATAGAATATTAGTGATGCAGCATACTTCAGCTTTATTCTCTCACGAATAAGTATCTCTGCCGGATTCTCTCTCCAGCTCCAAAAATAGGAGTAGGGTATATCAGCCAAGCATCCGATACATATGTGTCTCTCCCCCCCTGTAAGTAATCTCCCGCACACCGGACACACATCCGGAAAAAACAGGCTTAAAATACCCATATTTATTCAATTAATTTAACACTTAGTGCCTCTTTTATCTGGTCATCGTTTCTTAGCATACTTTCAACTCTTCCTCTCATAAAATAATACCTGTTAACAATCTCCTCTTCAAGTAGATATTTGATCTCCTCTCTATTTCTGATTAGAACATCTCTTTTCCCTGGCTTAACTCTCTTTTCAAGATCTGCTATCTCGTTTTTGAAATCTTCATAGAATGACTCTCTCTTGGCTACTGCAATAAACTTATCGTACTCTACTTCAGTTGCAGTTCTATAGTCAAACTCTTTATCGGTTGCCCACATAACAAACTCATCATACTCAGAGTCTGTTAAAAGAAACTTCCCTGGAGAGCTAATACTCTCTCTCTTCTTAAAAAACTCTATTGAATAATCATGAAGAATCTCTCCATAAAGGAGAGCAATTGTCGGACGACTAAAAAGCTTAGGGGTTATAACTACATCCGGGACTATTCCGCCACCGTCATAAACTGTTCTTCCCTTTACCAGTGTCTTGAATGGCTTAATTAGTGAATCGGGTATTGCTGCTAAACTTCCATCTTCGTTACGATGTGTATAGTCAATAGCCTGAACACATCTGCCACTTGGTATATAATACTTGGCTGTAGTCAGCTTTATTCTGTTGCCATAACCAACATCTCTTATTGACTGCACAAGTCCCTTTCCAAAGGTACGGGTTCCGACAATTGTTGCTCTGTCAAGATCCTGAAGTGCGCCGGCAACAATTTCCGAAGATGAAGCAGAGGAGGAGTTCACCATTACAATAAGAGGTATCTCTGTATCAACCGGCTCCTCCCTTGTATAGTATACAATGTCTGCCTGCCTGAATCTTCCTAGGGAGGATACAACCTTAGTCCCCTTTGGAACAAACAGGGAGACAATATCAACTGCTTCGTCAAGGAGACCACCTCCGTTGCCTCTTAGATCAATAATCAATCTCTTTAAGTTAGAACTCTTTTTTAACTCATTTAAAGCTCTTTTGACATCTTTAGCTCCACCTAAGGTGAAACCTGTAACTCTAATATATCCAACACTATCACTAATAACTCCGCTGTATGCAACATCGGGGATATGTATCTTCTCTCTCATTAGAGTAACATCTGTAATCTCGCCACCTCTACCTTTTTTAATTGTGAATGTAACTGTGGTTCCGGGTGCACCTTTCATCCTTGAACTGCACTCATCTACTTTTAGTGTCAATACAGAATGGCCATCTATTTTAAGTATTACATCACCTGAATTCAAACCGGCTTTAGAGGCTGGAGTATTCTCATATATCTCAGAAAGTAGAACACCATCTTCTACTTTTCTTATAATTGCACCAACACCTCCGTACGAACCTGTTGTCATAAGCTCTATGCTCTCTCTATCCTCTTCCGGGATTAAAACTGTATAGGGGTCGAGTGACTCAAGCATAGATTCGGCAGCCCTCATAATCAACTTGTCTGCATCTACGCTATCTACATATAAGAGAGAGAGCTCTCTAAGAATATTCATTTGAATATCCAGACTTTTTCCTATTTTAAAATTTGCAGACTGTGCGTCTGTACCAACCGGTATAAGCAGAAACAGTATCGCAGCTGCTGTAAATAATAACCTCTTCATCACTTTTATGAACTATTAATAATTAATACAAAAATAAAGTTTTAGTATCTTTGATGCAAGAATCACTTTCTATGGAGATAATTTTTGCAACTTCAAATTTACACAAAATACAGGAAGCAAGAGGAATAATCGGCAATCTTGCAACTCTTATTTCGCCTGCAGAGCTTGGTTTTACCGATGAAATCCCGGAAGAGTCTCCTACTCTTGAGGGTAATGCACTTTTTAAAGCGGAGTATCTTTGGAGAAGATTCCGCAGGGAGTGCTTTGCAGACGATACCGGATTAGAGGTCGAAGCACTCGGAGGAGCTCCGGGTGTACGATCTGCAAGATATGCATCAGATGAGTGTGACCCCTTAATGAATATGCAAAAACTCCTCAAAGAGCTAAATGGTAAAACAAATATGAGAGCTCAGTTCCGAACTGTTGTGGCATTTTTTCAAAACGGAGAGAGTTATCTTTTTGAAGGTACTCTCAAAGGTTCCATCATTGAACACCCTGCCGGTAAAAATGGATTCGGATATGATCCTATATTTCTACCTGATGGTTATACCAAAACTCTTGCCGAACTCTCATTTGAGGAGAAAAATATTATCTCACACAGAGGGATTGCAATTGGAAAACTATCCCAATTCCTGAAGTCGCAGTGTATTAAGTAGTGCAACAAAACTTTCAGATGATTGTGCTTCACACTGTTAAGCACAAAGACAACGGTCTCATTGTTCAGGGATATACCGACAGAGCAGGTCGTGAAACTCTCTTTATTAAGGGAGGGATAAACTCTGCCAAAAGAAGAAATATATCTCAGCTACACCCTCTAAGTATTGTAGAGCTAACCACCTCTCTAACAAAGTACTCTAAAATTCCTTTGATTAAAGAGTTTAACACAGTATACAACCTCTCTTCAATAAGAGGAGAGATCTTTAAATCTGCAATTGCAATCTTCATCAGTGAGCTTATTACTAAAAGCGTACGAGAGCAGGAGAGAAACATACCATTATACTCTTTTATCCATGATTCGGTGCTGACTTTAGAGGATCTAAAAACCGGGGTATCAAATTTTCACCCCTACTTTATTGTTGGATTCTGTAAGTATATGGGCTACTCTCCGGAGATAAACGACTCTGTCAACGGATTTCTTTTTGACATTCCCTCTGCTTCATACGTTAGTGGCCCTTTATTTGCAGAGAAATCATTTCCGGAGGAGTCAGGAAAACTTCTGAGTACAATCTCGGGGATAAACGCCCAAGAACTATACAAAATAAAGATTAACGGCAGACAGAGGTATATGTTTATCCGGGATATGATACGTTATCTCAGTTACCACACTGGTTATGAGATAAAGACAGAGTCTCTTGAAGTACTTCGTGAGGTGTTTGAATAATATTAATTCTCAACTATGTCTTTAACAACTAAAATATTCTCAATTCTCTCCCGTGGGTTTCTAAGATCCCTCGATAATAACCGCAAAAACCCCGGAGTGTTTCAGGAAAAGATGCTAGAATCTTTTATCTCCGATTCCAGTAATACTTCATTCGGTAAAAAACACAATTTTAGCTCCATTAAGAGTCTAAGTCAATTTCAAAATCGAATTCCTTTACGTGAATATGATCAATATGAGCCATATATAGAGAGAATAAGGCGAGGAGAGCAGAATGTATTGTGGCACACACCGGTTAAATGGTTTGCAAAATCAAGCGGAACAAGCTCATCTAAGAGCAAGTTTATTCCTGTAACAAGAGAGTCTCTCAATAACTGTCACTACTCCGGCATGAAAAAGATGCTTGCAACATATATTGCAAATAATCCCGGCTCCTCTCTGTTTGACGGAAATGCTCTGACACTGGGAGGGAGTTTTAATCAGGATGAGATGGGAAGAGGGAGGAGTTACTATGGAGATCTCTCTGCCATTCTTCTTAAAAACTCACCTTTTTGGGTAGAGATGAGAAGAGTTCCGGACATTAAAACTGCTCTGATCCCAGATTTTGAGGAGAAAGTTGATATAATCTGCAAAAATTCTAACCTCTATAATGTTACAAATTTCTCAGGAGTACCCTCGTGGAACCTTATTCTTCTTAGGCGTATTCTTGAATTTTCCGGGAAAAGCAATCTTAAAGAGATTTGGCCCAATCTGGAGCTCTTTATGCACGGTGGAATAAATTTTGACCCTTACAGATCTGAATACCTAAATATTATCCCTGACAATAAGATGCGTTATATGGAAAACTACAATGCATCTGAGGGCTATTTCGGATTTCAGGATACAGAGAGTGACAGGGCAATGCTTCTACTTACAGATAATGGTGTTTTTTATGAATTTATCCCAATGGAACGGCTTAGCGAAGCTCTATCCGGTAAATACTCTTCGTTCGAGACAGTGGCCAGTGTCAGAAGCGGAGTCAACTATGCAATGGTTATAACAACCAACTCCGGTCTTTGGAGATACCTGATTGGCGATTGTATACGATTCACGTCATTATCTCCGCACAAATTTATAATAACAGGCAGAACTCAGCTCTTTATCAATGCATTCGGAGAAGAGTTGATGATTAATAATGCAGAGAGAGCTCTTGCCCTTGCCTGCGAAAAGCACTCTATTTCTGTAGTTAATTATACTGTTGCTCCTCTTTTTATGGCAAATGGTTCAAAAGGATCTCACCAATGGCTAATTGAATTTACCAATACACCATCTAATCTTGAAGAATTTGTAAAAGATCTCGATATTGAGATTTGTAAGGTGAATTCGGACTATGAGGCAAAAAGAAGGGGTAGCGTTACAATGGTTGCACCTTCGGTTGTCCCTTTGAAGAGAGGAAGCTTCTATGAGTGGATGAAATTAAAAGGTAAGCTTGGAGGTCAGAATAAAGTGCCCCGTCTTTTCAACTCAAGAGTCTATGTCGAGGAGCTTCTCGAACTTCAGAATACGATATTTTAATTATAAAATCTGAGTCAAAGAGCCATGTTCGGAATTAAAAACGAGACTGATTTTGAAAAAAAAGCTCTTGAGATATTTCATATACAGAGCAAGGAGTGTACCCCATACTCAGAATACCTCTCCCTTTTGGAGGTAGATCCAAACAAGGTCAGTTCAACTTCTCAAATCCCATTTTTACCTGTTACTCTTTTTAAAAAGAGAGATATTATATGCGGGAACTCAGCTCCTGAGAAAATCTTCACAAGCAGCTCAACAACAGGAGCAACCCCTTCAAGACATCTAGTAAAAGATCTGGCTCTTTACCGAAAAAGTTTTACAGACTGCTTTCGCCTTTTTTACGGAGATCCGCAATCATACACTATCCTGGCACTTCTGCCATCATATCTCGAGAGGGAGGGCTCTTCTCTTGTGTATATGGCAGACCATCTGATAAAAGATTCAGGTAAGCCATATTCCGGGTTCTATCTTTACAACTATCAGGAGCTCTACTCTACTCTGTGCAATCTCTCACAGAAGAGGGAGAGGACAATCCTATTGGGAGTAAGTTTTGCTCTGCTCGACTTTGCAGAGAGATTTAGTATAGAGTTCCCCACTCTAAAGGTTATTGAGACAGGAGGAATGAAGGGACGTGGGCGGGAGATATCAAGAGAAGAGCTTCACCTAAGGCTCAAGAGAGGATTTGGAGTGGATAAGATCGGTTCAGAATATGGAATGGCAGAGTTACTCTCACAGGCATGGTCATACGAGGAGGGGCTTTTTATGACACCTCCATGGATGAGGGTTATAATCAGGAGCCTTGACAACCCCTTTGAAAATCCGGGAAATGGTAAAAAGGGGGGTATAAATATTATCGATCTGGCTAATATCAATTCATGCTCATTTATTGAGACAGAAGATATTGGAATTAAAGAGGCCGGGAACACCTTTCGGGTTCTCGGCCGCATTAAAAATTCCGAGTTAAGGGGATGCAATCTTCTGCTTGAAGACTAGGAGCCCTGAAGAGAGTTTATCAACTCTTCCACCCTTTTTTCGAGTTCAGACCCCTTCTCTTCCAATCCTCTGTTTTTGAAAATATCCGACAAATAGAACAGGTATGAGAGGTTGTTCTCAATATCGCTTTTTGAAAGAAAACGTCCCCGGTATTGAGTTGCAAAGAGATTAATAGCTTTAAAAGTCTCATCAATAAAAGCATCTGCGAGCGTAACCGCTTTTTCTCTCTCCCCTGCAAGCAGATATATATCTATGCTCTCCATCACCGCGTACTCATTGAGAGATGGAAGAAGAGATCCGTTTAGAGGGAAGTGAATTGGAATCATAACCTCCTGCATTTTATCCAGAACCTCAATTGCTCTTTTAGGATCTCCTGCCTGAAGCAGTGATTTGGCTGTTTGACTATGAATATTCCTGACTGCAAGAACAGCATTAAATGTCAGGAGATTCTGATAATCAATATTTATAGTTGGGTCATTCATATTGCCCCATTTATAAACATTCATTATCAGATTGTACATATTGTCCGGGTTTACCCGTCCCGGACTTCCAAACTGGCTTTTGCTCTTAATAGGGACAAATTTATAGGCAAATCCGTTAAATTCCAGATAATCTCTTATACCAATCTCCTGATCTCCTCCCATTGCAACAAAATATATCGGTCTCTCCCAATTATAATTTGCAAGCAAATCGAGAATCATCATCTCACTCTTAGTCATCATATTCTTCTTCGCAGGAAGAGAGAGACGAATTGTATCCACAATCAGAGATGAGTCGGCTTCAGGTACAATCCCCGAAGCTAAAACTGCCTTTTTATCTACAGGAATCAGAAGCTCTCTGGCAGGGAAGAAGCTGAGAAGTTCGCCGGAAGAGACTCTGACCTTTGCATCGGGATTTGAGATCAGATCTATAATAACTTTAAGGGAGACTGGTCTGTTAACTCTCTCAACTATCTGAATAACATCATTAGTGCCATATATATACTCATCTCTTGGTATTGAGAATGGGAGAGGTTCCGACTCATAAACTTTGTACTGCATCTGATCTATATACCAGTCGGTACCCAGAAGAGATGTATTAAGAACCCTTACATCGGTACGTACTCCCTCAACCTCTTGAAGATACCATAAAGGGAAGGTGTCATTGTCTCCGTGAGTGACAAGAATAGCCTGCTCTCCGCAAGAGTTTAGATAGTTGTGAGCAAGATCTCGTGCAGTATAGCGATTGCTTCTGTCATGGTCATCCCAGTTCTCGGAAGCCATCTGAACAGGAACTAAAAGTACAACGAGGCTTACCGCAATTGAAGAGTATCTCTCCGGAATCCATCTTTTAACTCTTTCGTGAATTGCCATAACAGCAAGACCTATCCAGATTGCAAAGACATAGAAAGAACCGGCAAAGGCATAATCCCTCTCTCTTGGTTGGAATGGCGGCTGGTTAAGGTAGACGATAATTGCTATTCCTGTCAAAAGAAAGAGTAGCATCGTTACCCACCAGTTTTGACGATCTTTTTTCAACTGATACAGCAGACCTATAATACCCAACAATAGCGGGAGCATATAGTAATGGTTTTTCGCCTTGTTATTTACAATATAATCGGGACCTTCACTCTGATCTCCAAGCCTCATTTTATCAATAACCCCTATTCCTGACTCCCAATTACCCTTGAAAGGGTCGCCGGGAGAGGTTCCGTGAAGATCGTTCTGTCTTCCCGCAAAGTTCCACATAAAGTATCTAAGATACATCCAATCAACCTGATAATCGAAAAAATAGGCAAGATTATCTTTAAAAAGCGGCATTTTATGTTCAGCTCCCGTAATACTTCTTCCTCTATCCTGAGTGTACTGTTTATAAAAACGTATATGGTCATTTCCGGAGCTCCACATCCTTGGAAAGAGCATCTTAGTTTCAGAATCATATACCGGAGTTACAGGTCCTTTAACCCATTTGTATCTATCTCCCACCTTAGCCCAGTAATCTTTGGTTTTCAGCTGGTAAGTAGATGCATATGTCTCTCCGTATATAAGAGGATTGCTTCCATACTGCTCACGAGCAAGATATCTGACCAGAGAGAATGGGTTGTCCGGCTGATTTTCGTTTGTAGGAGTATTGGCAGATGATCTTATTATTATAACCGCAAATGCAGAGTATCCGATCACTATCATAGTAAAGGAGAGGGCTATTGTATTTATCAATACCTTACCCTTTTTATATGACCACCATATAAGGAAAAATGAGGCAGCCAGTACGAGAGATACAAAGACAGCAGCACCACTGTTGAATCCAAATCCAAAAACATTCACAAATAGAAGATCGAACATGGCAGCACCTTTTGGCAGATATGGGATAATACCGTAAAGAATCAGTGCAAGCAGTACTGCAGAGAGTCCCAGTACAATTACACTCCTTTTGGTTGTAACCTCATATTTTTTGTAATAGTAGATAAATACAAGGGCAGGTATAGTTAAGAGGTTGAGAAGGTGAACTCCTATTGAGAGACCCATTAGAAAAGCTATGAGGATTATCCATCTATTGGAGTAAGGCTCATCTGCCTCCTCCTCCCACTTAAGTATTGCCCAGAATACTGCCGCAGTAAATAGTGATGACATCGCATAGACCTCTGCCTCAACCGCGGAGTACCAGAATGTATCGGAGAAAGTGTATGCAAGCGCCCCGACAGCTCCGGCTCCCCATATAGCGATGGCAGAGTTTAAAGTTAATTTGTTACCACCTTTTTCAAGGATTCTTCTTCCAAGATGAGTAATTGTCCAGAAAAGAAAAAGAATTGTAAACGCCGAACAGAGAGCACTCATTGCATTTACCATCATTGCTGCCTTTTCTGATCCTGCAAATAGGGTAAAGAATCTTGCAATAAGTTGGAATACCGGATTTCCCGGTGGGTGGCCAATCTCTAGCTTATAGGATGACGCGATAAACTCACCGCAATCCCAAAAGCTGGTAGTTGGCTCAATAGTAGAAAGGTAAACGAATGAGGCAATAAGCAAAAGAGCTGCTCCAAGCATATTGTCAATCTGTCTGAATTTTCTTAATTC
>CAZCXB010000040.1:0-13244 GCA_964502485.1 uncultured Muribaculaceae bacterium
CTGTATATATTAGTATGCTGTTCAACTGATCCTGCTGAGCAGGTCTCTCTTTTACATATGAAAAGAGTTGTAAAAGATCTCTCTTCTGATGATTTTATGGGACGCAAACCATTTACTCAAGGAGAGAAACTATCAGTAGAGTATCTGGAAAATGAGCTTAAAGATATTGGATTTGAACCTGCATTTAACGGCAGCTATTTTCAGGATGTTCCGATGATTCAAATATCATCTGCTGTAGTGGGCACTCCTGTGTTTAATGCTGGAAAAGAGAGGTTTTATCTCAACTCTCCGGATGAGATCGCAGTAAACTCTCCATACCCAAACGAGCAGATTAAAGTAGAAAACAGTGAGCTTGTTTTTTGTGGATTTGGTATTGTTGCACCAGAATATAATTGGGACGATTTTAAGAACACAGATATTAAAGGAAAGATAGCTGTTGTTCTCATTAATGATCCCGGATTATACTCCAAGGATACAGCTCTCTTTAAGGGGACCGAAATGACATACTATGGAAGGTGGACGTATAAGTACGAGCAAGCAGCAAAACTTGGTGCAAAGGGGATACTCATCATTCACGAGACAGAGGGTGCCGGATATGGTTTTAATGTGCCAAGAAATAGCTCAATAAGCTCAAAGCTCTTTATAGATAGCAAGGAAATTGAGATAAATTGCAAAATAACCGGGTGGTTAACAGAAGAGAGTGCTTCTACAATATTTAAAAAGTGCGGTTTATCTCTTGCTGATTTAAGATCACTGGCTCTTTCACGCAGTTTTGTGCCTGTTAAAACTGGAGTCAGTATGAGTATTGAGTTAAGAAACAACATTGTAAAAAACATCTCAAAAAATGTCGCAGGTATATTAAGAGGAGAGAAGAGGCCGGAAGAGTCTATAGTTATAACTGCTCACTGGGACCATTTTGGAATAGGAGAGCCTCAGAAAGGAGACTCAATCTACAATGGAGCTGTGGATAATGGAACGACAATGGCATGGGCGCTTGAGATAGGACGAGTTTTAGGCAGGATGAATAAAAGGCTTGACAGATCTGTTATTCTATTATTTCCTACAGCAGAGGAGCAGGGTTTAACAGGAAGTGAGTACTATACTCGTTTCCCGGCACTCCCAATTGAATCAATAATTGCATGTCTTAATAATGATATGATGGTGCCAAGAGGCAGGATGAGAGATGTTACCATGATAGGATATGGCTACTCAACCCTAGACTCTATTTATAATGTGCTTGCCGCACAGCAAGAGAGATATTTAATGGCTGATCCAAATTCTCATACGGGGCTATTCTTCCGGAGTGACCACTTTCCTTTTTACAAAGCAGGAGTTCCATCTATATGGGCATATGGATGTTATGACAGTAGAGAATATGGTAAGGAATGGGCATTAGCAACTTGGAATCACTTTATTGATAATATTTATCATACACCTGCAGATAATTATGACGAAAATTGGGATTGGAGTGGCATTGTAGAGGATACTCAACTAGCATTAAAGGTTGTATTGTGGTTGGGAGATTCTAAGAATCCAGCCCCTGTGCTCAAATAAATGCAATCTGTTGTTAAGTGTCTGTAAAATAATAATAAAACTTATACATATGAATACTTTTGTAAGAGAGGCATCGACTGAAGATCAAAAAATAATTGTAACATTCCAAACAATGATGGCCAAAGAGACTGAGGATCTTATGTTGGATAACGAGACCCTTAATAAAGGCGTCGAGGCTGTATTACAGGATAGTGGTCGTGCAAAATATTTTATTGCCGAAACTAATGGAGTCCCATCGGGAATGTTAATGATAACATATGAATGGAGTGATTGGAGAGATGGGTGGGTATGGTGGATTCAATCTGTTTATACCGATCCGGGTTTCAGAAAACAGGGGATATATAAGCTTCTATACAACCATATAAAGAGTATCGTTTTGAGTACAGAGAGTATAAAGGGTATAAGATTGTATGTGGATAAGCGAAATAATTCGGCACAAAAGGTTTATGAAACCCTCGGAATGAATGGTAATCACTATTCAACATTCGAATGGATGAAAGAGTCTTAAATTTTAAAAATAGAGTGATGAAACAAAGATTTACCGGCAAATATCTGCTATGGATAATACTTATTGTTACTTTTTCTGGCATTACTTTAGATATCTACAACCACTCACCGGGGGGTAATGTTTTTAAAGGGTTGTCAAATTTTAAGTTTTTTACCCTGCAAGCAAATGCGTTAATACTGATCTACTCATTTACAGCACTCTTTCTTAAAAAATTATCGGACAGAGAATTTTTTAAAAAAGCACTTGGTCCAATCACATCATATATAATGCTTACGGGTTTTGTCTATCTCATAATTCTGGAGCCAATTTATGAGCTCTACGGAATGGAGAGGCTTTCGTCAACTCTATTACACTATATATCTCCCCCGTTAATGTTTCTTTACTGGATTTATGCTGAGAAGAGGAGGTACAGTTATGACGAATTCTTAAGATGGATGACATACCCGATAATATTTATGGTTTGGGGTCTTTTTCGTGCAATTGTTTTAGGTGACTATCTCTATCCATTTTTTGACACATCACTTTATGGGGTCTATGTGTCAATCTATCTATTTCTTGTATCAGTGGGATTTAGCTGTATGATACTACTGTTTATCTTTATAAACAACAACTACCTTACAAACAAGAGTAGAACAAAAAGAGGTTAAAATATTCATAGAACTTTTGCAAATGCCCTCAAAGGAGAGCCGTCGGAATTTTTAATTTTAAGAGGGATAAGATAGATCTCAAAAGGGTACTCAACCGGAAAACTCTCCGGGATATTGAGGTTTTCTGCAATCATAACTCCATTGCCCAGCAAGATGTTGTGTATAGGCAGATGTTGGTCAGCAATATTATCTGCAGAAATAACATCCATGCATACTGCCTTAATTTTTTTATCTGCAATATAGTGGGCAGCAGCCTCAGTCAGGACAGGAAACCCTTCGAAATATGAGCTATCTCCCCATCTTTTGCTCCAGCCGGTTTTGAGCAGAATAAACTCAACAGAGTTATTACTTTCAACTGAATGTGAGAGCTCTCCAACTCCAATCTCATTAAGATAAGTGCAATCAATACAGACTGCTTTGCCGGTAAAGTGATCAATCTTATAACTATCCAAATTTAGGCCACCAGGAATAATATGAGCCGGAGCATCTATATGGGTCCCGGTGTGACTATTTATTGATATCTCAAGCTCAGTATAACCACTCTCCTCTATGGTGCAAAATCTCCTTAAAGAGGGAGCAGGAGTCCCGGGAAAATATGGCATCTCAGATGAGATTTCGTGAGTTAAATCTATATACATTAGGGTTCAATTTAGTCAGCGTTTCATAGCCTGTGCTTTGAGAGTGACAGGCATTTTTTCTATAGCGTACCTCAATGATGTCCTGGGCATAACATCTTTTCGTTTCATGACGAATTCAAAGACCTCCTCCTGATGTTTATTGGAGCAGACCTTGAGTAACCATCCGTATCCCTTTCTCACCATATCATCTTCATCTAAAAGTAGCAGCTCTGCAATTTGGAAAGCGTCTTCCAGGTACCTTCCCTCTCTTCCCGGAACAATCAGTGAGACTGCTGCTGCTCTTCTTTGCCAGCGATTACTACTCTTGGTCCATCTTTTAAGATCTTCAATAAACTGCGGGAACATATCTATAAATGTGCCAATTGTGTGGTTACAGAGAGTGTCGCAACTTGCCCAGTTTGTAACATATTGTTCTACCCATGTTTCAAAAAGCTTAAAATCTTCATTATCAAAGTTTTTCCTTTGATTGTAGGCCCAATTGCAGGCAATGAAGCTCTCCTCAAGATATTGTGAAGACCATAAGTGATCGCATATCCCAAATATAAATTTCTTATCACTACTCTTGATTTGTTTATAAAGTTCCCTTGAAATAGATCCTACATCTGCACTCTTGACCCCAATAATATTCACTCTCTCTTTAAAGAATCTCTCACCTGCCAATCTGCTCTTCTCATCTGAGATCTCCAGGAGTCTACTCCTGATCTCTTTTAGGATAACATCTGTTTGTGACATATTTAACATGGATTTTTAATAAAGAATTATTAGCTAAGGTATGAAATATTAGCTTTAAATAAAAAAGACTCCCCTAAACCGGAGAGTCTTGTACAACTGTCTTTAATACGCTTAGTCTAATTTATGTATTGCAAGACCGCTTCTTAGTTTTGGCTCAAACCATGTGGTTTTAGGCGGCATAATATTGCCTGTGTCAGCTATATCGATAAGCTGCTTCATAGATACCGGGTAGAGGGCAAATGCTGCGGCCATCTCACCTGAATCTACCCGCCTCTTGAGCTCTTTTAATCCACGGATTCCTCCCACAAAGTCAACTCTTTTGTCTGTTCTTAAATCCTTAATTCCTAAAATCTTATCCAGAATAAGCGATGATAGAACAGTAACATCGAGTATACCGATAGGGTCATTGTCGTTATAGGTACCCGGTTTAGCTGTAAGAGAGAACCAATCGCCTCCAATATACATTGAGAAGTTATGAAGAGAGTCGGGTTTGTAAATTTCTGCTCCAATCTTCTTCACTGAAAAATCCTCTTGCAACTTGGTTAAAAAATCTTCTTGGGTATAACCGTTAAGATCTTTAACAACTCTATTATAGTCAATAATCTTAAGATGACTCTCAGGGAAAAGAACTGCAAGGAAGTAGTTATACTCCTCATCTCCGGTATGGGCCGGATTTGCCCTTCTCTTCTCCTCTCCAACAAGGGCTGCAGCAGCAGTTCTGTGATGACCATCTGCCACATAAAGAGCAGGGATAGTCGAGAAAATAGATGTAATCTTTGCATTAAGGGCATCATCCTCGATTAACCAAAAATGGTGTCCAAATCCATCTTCGGCAACAAAGTCATATTCAGGAGATTTGCTCTCAACAACCTCTTTGACAATAGTGTTAATTTCACTGTTGTCAGGATAAGCAAAGAATACCGGCTCTACATTAGCATTTTGGATACGAACGTGGATCATTCTATCCTCCTCTTTGTCTTTTCTGGTCAGTTCGTGTTTTTTTATCTTACCATTGAGATAGTCCTCTACGCTGGCTCCAACAACCAATCCATACTGTGTTCTGCTCTCCATTGTCTGAGCATATACATAGTACATCTCCTTTTTATCCTGAATAAGCCACCCCCTCTCTTGCCATAATCTAAAATTATCGACAGCTTTGTCATAGGCCTCTTGTGTGTGCTCGTCAATTATTGGGGTGAAGTCAATTTCCGGTTTGATAATGTGCAAAAGAGACTTCTCTCCTGCTTCCGCCTTTGCTTCTGCAGAGTTCAAAACATCATACGGACGGGAAGCCACTTCGCTTGCTACGCTCTTTGGGGGTCTTAGAGCTGCAAAGGGTTTTATTTTTACCATTTTATTGGGGTATTGAGTTTATTATTCTATAATCTTATTTGTTAACCTGGAATGTTCTCTCGCCGGTTTCGAAGAACTTAATAATTTGAGAAGCAGCAGCAATACCAGAGTTAATATTTGCCTCTGCTGTCTCTGCTCCCATCTTTTTAGGTGTAGCAAATACTCTGTTCCCGAACTTCTCATTCAAAAGAGACTGATTATCGGCAGCAATATCTGTAACATATTTCAGATCGGATCTCTCCTCAAGGGCTTTTAAAAGTTCATCTTCATTAATAACCTCTTTTCTGGCAGTATTAACGATACAGCCACCCTTTGGCATTCTGGTTATGAGGCTGTATCCAACAGATTTTTTTGTCTGTTCGTTTGCAGGGATATGTAGAGAGAGAAAATTGGACTTTTCATAGAGCTCCTCTAAAGTCGATACAGGGGTTACACCATCATTGATAATCTTATCTTTTGACACAAATGGATCAAAGGCTATTACACTCATATCAAAACCTTTTGCAAGTTTTGCGACCAATCTTCCCACATTCCCATAAGCGTGAATGCCTATTGTTTTGTTCTTAAGCTCACTACCTGTTCCCGGATTAAAGCAGTTTCTTGAGACACTTATCATCATTCCAATAGCAAGTTCTGCAACTGCATTAGAGTTTTGTCCGGGAGTGTTCATAGCAACTACACCGTTTTGGGTACAAGCGGTAAGATCCAGGTTGTCATACCCGGCTCCGGCACGGACAACAATCTTGAGTTTTTTTGCCGAATCGATAACCTCTTTTGTAACCTTATCAGAACGGACAATCATTGCATCTGCATCCTCTACGGCTGAACAGAGCTCCTGTTGAGTAGTGTATTTTTCAAGGAGTGAAAGTTCGTGACCTGCACCCTCCACAATAGATCTTATCCCATCCACGGCCGCTTTGGCAAATGGCTTATCTGTAGCTAAAAGTACTTTCATAATAATAAAATTTAAATTTTACAGTAGATACCCTATGAGTTTAAGCTCTCAAACTCCTGCATACAAACTACCAGAGCTTTAATGCTCTCAACAGGGCAGGCATTATAGCACGATGCGCGGAATCCTCCTACAGAACGGTGTCCTTTAATACCTACCATTCCCCTCTCCTTAGCAAATGCCATAAATGCATCCTCCTTATCTTTATGCTCATCTGACATTATAAAGCAGATGTTCATAAGTGAACGATCCTCCTTAGCGGCAGTCCCTTTAAACATGCTGTTTCTGTCTATCTCATTGTAAAGAAGTGCGGCTTTTTCCTTGTTTGCTTTGTAAACAGCATCAAGACCACCCATTCTCTTAACCCATTTAAGAGTCTCGTTCATTACAAATATTGAGAAGACAGGAGGGGTGTTAAACATAGAGTCCTCACCGATATGTGTTCTGTAATCTAACATTGTAGGTATAAAGCGTGATACTTTACCCAGAATATCCTCTCTAACAATAACAAAAGTTACACCTGCAGGACCCACATTTTTTTGTGCACCACCATATATCAGGGCATATTTACTGATATCCACCGGGCGACTCATAATATCTGAAGACATATCTGCAACGAGGTTTACAGGACAATCCATATCTTCGTGTATCTCTGTTCCGTAAATTGTATTATTGGTTGTAATATGGAAATAATCAAGATCCGAAGGTATATCATAACCTTTTGGAATATAGTTGAAATTCTTGTCAGCGGATGTTGCTACCGCAAAAGCATCTCCAAAACCTTTAGCCTCTTTTAGTGCCTTTTTTGCCCAAACTCCGGTTTCCAGATAACCTGCTCTCTTCTCTAGAAGATTCATTGCTACATATAGGAACTGCATACTTGCTCCTCCTCCAAGAAAAAGCACCTTATACCCTTGAGGGATATTAAGGATTTCGCACCAAAGGGATCTGCTCTCTTCCATGACAGCTTCCCACTCCTTTGAACGGTGAGAAACCTCAATAACCGACATTCCTGTACCTTTAAAATCTGTTAATGCTTCAATTGCATTTTGGACCGCCTCTCTTGGGAGGACACATGGGCCTGCGTTAAAATTGTGTGCGACTTTCATAATATTGAGTTTAATAAAAAAACGTAATAATGGCTTCAAAGGTAGTAAGAAAATATTAAATTCAAACAAAAATGCTTTTAAATAAGCACAATCATAAGAATATTACCTGCCGTTGCTTATGATTTTTAAGTTGTCCTTGTCTGTTATCTTCTCACAGTAGTGACAAAGAAGTTTAAAATCAGGGCTATCTACAATTGTCGTAAAGAGTGTCTCCACTACCTGATGGTTTGTTATACACATCGGATTCATACACTTAACAATACCCTTTATCGATTTAGGTATTGTAAGAACCCTCTTCTCTACCACTTCAAAATCATGGATAATATTAATCTTCGCTTGAGGTGCTATCAGAGCAATTCTGTTTATATCATCATCTTCAAAGTACCTGTCGGAGATCTTTATTATCCCCTTTTTCCCAAGTAGCTTACTATCCAGATTTGTTCCAAATGTAATCTGATTGGAGCTTTTATTAAGTCCAAGTATATCTATGACTTTAAATAGCTGACAGGACGGAATATGATCCAGAACGGTACCATCTTTTATTGCGCTTACCTTTAATTGTTTCTCCATAAATATTAGCCGATAAAGTAATTTGAATTATAAGTTTCCAAGCAGTTTAGAGATTATAGCCATACGTGTATATACCCCATTTTCTGCCTGTTCAAAATAGTAAGCATGCTCGCTGGTATCAACATCCTGGGAGATTTCATTAACTCTTGGTAGTGGATGGAGAATCTTCATGTTTGGCTTACAGCCGGTTATCATTGAGAGGTTTAAACTGTAAAAATTCTTAACGCGTTCGTACTCGATAGGGTCCGTAAACCTCTCTTGCTGAACTCTTGTCATATAGATTATATCTGAATCCTCCAATCCAACAGAGAGACTCTTTGTCTCAGAAAATGGGATTTTCAGTTTGTTAAGATACTCTTTGTACTCTCCGGGAAGTTTAAGCTCATCAGGAGATGTAAAGAGAAATTCCGGATTAAAATGAGACATAGCCTGAAGCAGTGAGTGTACTGTTCTTCCATATTTAAGATCTCCCACCATGTTGATTTTAAGATTCTCCAATCTACCCTGTGTCTTAAGAATAGAGTAGAGGTCCAGCATTGTCTGAGTAGGATGTTGATTTGCTCCATCGCCTGCATTGATTACGGGAACGGATGAGATTTCAGATGCATATCTCGCACTTCCGTCGAGCGGATGCCTGATGACAATCAGGTCTGAGTAATTTGAAACCATTTTAATGGTATCTTTCAATGTCTCACCTTTAGTTACACTGGTATTGCCAATATCCGAAAACCCGATAACTCTGGCTCCAAGTCTGTTTGCGGCTGTTTCGAAACTAAGTCTAGTCCTTGTTGATGGTTCAAAAAAGATACTTGCGACTATTTTGTCGGAAAGAATATGTTGCCGCGGGTTTTTTTCAAACTCAGCCGCAAGGCTAAGCGTATCAATAATCTCTTCACGTGAAAAATCGTGAATAGAAATAAGGTGTTTAGGCATATATCAACTCTTTAATATTAATTATCATTAATTTCCTCGAAATAAACTCCGTCAATAGATTTTAAAACATCTGAAAGCTTGGCAAATCCGGATTTTGGTATTCTAATTTGGATCTTGCATCTATTATCAAACTCCTGAGCAATTATCTCTGCTTCGTGACTCTTTATATACTTCATTATTTGATCCATACTCAAATAATCAAAAAACAGGGTTAGCTCATGCTGCACACTCTTTTCAACTATTTCACTATTGTTGATTGCATCTGCTGCCGCACTCTTGTATGATCTAATCAACCCGGGTATTCCTAGTTTAGTTCCGCCAAAGTATCTAACTACAACAATAAGTATATCGCTAAGATTATTTGACAAAATCTGACCAAGTATTGGCTTTCCGGCAGAGGATGAGGGCTCGCCGTCATCGTTTGCCCTCCATGTTTCACCGCCCGGCCCAAGTCTGTAAGCATAACAGTGGTGTCTGGCGTCGAAGTAATCTTTCTTTATGAGTGATATAATATCTTTTATCTCACTCTCCGATGATACCGGATATGCAAAAGAGAGAAACTTGCTTCCTAACTCCCTGTAAACGCCTGAAGAATGCTTGGATATTGATTTATAGGAGTCTGATGCACTTATTTCGCTCATTCTGATTCTCAAAGGTTTTGGTAAAATTACACCCTTTTTACTAATTTTGCAAAATGTACAGAGAACTTTTTATTAAAGACTTTTCCGCATTAGGTGAGCTTTTGAACAATTTTGCCAATGGCAAAAAGGATCTGCTACTTCTCTCAGATGCAATTGAAAAGTCATCGAAAGAGAATCATCTTTTCTCAAGAGAGATGCAGATAAATTCACTAAAGACAATATCACAACACTATCTCTCCAAAAATGAATTAGAGGAGTGGACTGTCGAGTATGAGTCGCAAATATTGGAGAGTGAATCTGTTGTCTCTATTATTATGGCAGGGAATATCCCCTTAGTCGGATTTCATGATTTTCTTACTACACTTGCTTCCGGAAGAAAAGCAGAGATCAAGCTCTCATCCAAGGATAGATATCTTCTCCCCGCAATTGTTAATACTTTATGCGAAATAAATATCTACTGGAGAAGCAGAGTTGAGTTTTGTAATTATGCCGGAGATAATTCAACAATTGTTATTGCGACCGGAGGAGATGACTCTGCTTCGCATTTTGCCCAAATATTCTCAAATGTGCCCTCAATTATCAGAGGGTCGAGATCATCAATTGCGGTTCTCTCCGGGAAAGAATCAAATAATGATATAAGTCTTCTTTCTGATGATATGTTCCTCTATTATGGGCGAGGGTGCAGAAGTGTTAGTACGATTATGCTCCCTGCCGGCTGCAATATTAATGAACTTGCAAAGAGGATTAACCTCTTCTCGCCCTATTCCGAGGATATAAATTTCAAGGATAGCTATCGCTATCAAAAGGCTATATCAGTTGTTGCCGGTGAGTGGTATGTTGATGGAGAGTTCTTTATTTTCAAAAAAGCCACTACTATACCTCCCCCTATAGGTGTTATTGGAGTTGTTTGGTACAGTGAGGTTTCTGACATTGATGAGTTTCTTGAAAGTAACTCTAAGTCATTACAATGCGTTGTCAATTATTGCACTTCGGAAGGGATGATTATGTTTGGGGAAGCACAGAGGCCATCTCTGATCGATTATGCAGACGGTATAAATTGTTTAGAATTTATTATCAAAAATAGTTAACTTCGCATAAAGAAAGCGTTGTAATGGTATACAGATATAAGGCATCAATTCCGGGAAACAAGATATTTATGAGAGAGTATGAGGTTAAAGGATCATCATCTCTCTACAACTTTCATCTGTATCTTCAGAATGATCTTGGATTTGCCCCCGACCAGATAGTTTTGTTCCGGGCTCTTGATAAGTCGGGCAAGGTAAAGAGAGAGTACGGGCTCTTTAACCTTGGAGATGGCTCTATGGATTCAATAACCCTCGATAAGGTATATAAAGAGGCCCTACCTGTTTTAGAGTACGTTTATGATATGTTTAAAGAGCGCTCTCTTCACCTGGAGTTTCTCTCCACAGAGGAGGAGCTTGCAAGAAGAGCCTATCCAAGGCTTGTGGCAGAGAGAGGAAAAAACCCTGATCAGTTCTCTGATAATTATGACGATTTTGAACATATGATTGAGCCTGCTGATACAGATCTCATAATTAGTGATTCCGAGTTTGTAAAGGAGGGAGAGGAGTCCTAAAATGTCAAAAGGGGGGAAAAAACTGATTCTGATTGTAGGTCCGACAGCATCCGGCAAGACTGACTACAGCATTGAGTTGGCTCAGAGATATGACTCACCCATTATTTCGTGTGATTCGAGGCAGATATATAGAGAGCTGAGAATTGGTACAGCACCTCCTAATAATGAACAGCTATTGAAGGTCAGACACTACTTTATTCACTCTCACTCAATATTTGATTACTATACCGCTGGAAGATACGAGGTTGAGGCTCTTGCCCTTTTAGAAGAGTTATTTACAAAGCACGATACACTTATAATGGTTGGAGGATCTGGTCTTTATGCTGATGCTCTCTGCTATGGTCTTGATAATTTCCCAACAGCCGATAGAGAGCTTAGAGAGAAACTGACACTAAGAGCTCGAACAGAGGGCGTTGACTCGTTAAGTGAAGAGCTGTTGTTGATTGACCCTGAGAGTTATCATCAGATAGATACGGCTAATCCGCAAAGGGTTATAAGGGCACTTGAGGTCTCACTCTCCTCCGGAAAAAAGTTCTCATCTTTTAAGAAAAACGAAAAGAAGAGCCGATTTTTTGAGATAGAGAGACTTATTATCCAAAGGGATAGAGATGAGTTGTATGAAAGAATCAACAAAAGAGTTGATATTATGATGGAGTCCGGACTACTTAACGAAGCCATCCCTCTTTATGGATGTCGGACTCTTCACGCTCTCAAGACTGTAGGATACAGTGAGCTTTTTGATTATATGGATGGGAAGTGTACCCTGGAAGAGGCTGTTGAGTTAATAAAGAGAAATACAAGAAGGTACGCTAAGCGCCAAATAACTTGGTTCAAGAGGATTAAATAACCTTGGCAACGTTTGTGGCGACTTCGCGCTGACCAAAAAATAACCTTGGCAACGTTTGTGGCGACTTCGCGCCACAAACATTGCCAAGGATTATTTTTTAAAATGGGAGGTCGTCTTCGCCGATGTCGGTTGGCAGATCGCCGGGGCGTGTCTGCTCTTTGTCGGATCCTCCGGAAACAACAGGGGCGGCCGGAGAGTATCCGGAGTTACTTTCGGAACCTGCTCGCTCTATCTTCCAAGCCCTTATGTCTGTGTACCATCTCTCCTTAAACTCTCTGGATTCAACATTGAAAGAGACCTTAAGCAACTCTCCTTCGCTGTAGGATGAGAGTTCGGAGACTTTATCGGAGCCCCATACATTCATACAAACTTTTTTTGGAAAGTTGTCCTGAGTCTCAATTACAAACTCCTGCTTTTGCCACTCTCCTCGGACACTGCTCCCGGACTGGACAGGTAGCTTCTTTATTAGTGATCCTGTAATTTCCAATGCCATTTTAAAAACAAATTAGTTAACAGATGCTCTCTTTAAACTTATAAGCTCTACTTCAAAGATAAGAGTAGATCCCGGTTCAATAACTCCCATTTTTTGTGATCCGTATGCAAGATCAGCAGGGATATAAAGTTCAATTTTACCGCCTTCGCTTACTTTTTGAATTCCTTCGATCCATCCAGGGATAAATTGATTGAGTGCAAGGGTTGCTGTTTCGCCTCTTGTATATGATGAGTCAAACTCTGTACCATCTATCAGTGTGCCTTTGTAGTGAACCTCTATTGTATCTTCAGGTGCAGGCATATTACCGTTGCCTTCTGCAAGAATCTTATACTGAAGGCCGCTCTCAAGCTCTATAACACCCTCTTTCGATTTGTTCTCCTCAAGGAATTTTTCTCCCTTCTCTACATTGATAACATTTGCTGACTCCTGTTTCTTTGTAAGATATTTGGTTATGATATCATTAGCAAGAGACATATCAATTCTAAGAGTTTTGTCTGCCAATACATCGTCAATAGCTTTATGAAGCTCCTTCATGTTAAGATCGCCAAATTCTGCCTGTTTAACCATCGATCCTAATGATGCACCGATAGCATAA
This sequence comes from uncultured Muribaculaceae bacterium, assembly GCA_964502485.1. Taxonomy (GTDB): domain Bacteria; phylum Bacteroidota; class Bacteroidia; order Bacteroidales; family UBA932; genus Bact-08. The sequence goes on from CAZCXB010000040.1 coordinate 13,170, forward strand.
CTTGCAGAGTCCTTAAGTTCTTGTGTAATTCCCGGGATATCAGCGCTCTTCTTTTCGCCGCACGATGAGATAAAT
>CAZCXB010000041.1:0-13194 GCA_964502485.1 uncultured Muribaculaceae bacterium
GATTTTAACAGGGTGGAGTATGCCAGAGGTATGGCGTCGTCCATTGCTGCTGATGTTCAGAAATTTGTCGGGAACTACACAACAGTTGCTGTAGAAAGGACTCTTTGCAGACTTATGGGGATAGATGGTGTAGATGAAAACCAGGTCCCATTACCTAATACTCTTGTAGATGAATTAAGAGATAAAGGTGTTCTAAATCAAGGTGTTCTCTTCTATATTGGAAACACAATCGTAAATACATCTCTATCACCACAGGAGATTGCCGAAGGTGTATCGAAAGGTTCACTTGATATAACCAGGTTAACAATTGCTGATATAGATAGAGTTGAAGCTGCTCTTAGACCAATTGTTTCAAGTAGTATACAAAGAATTATTGAAAGGAGAGAGAGAAGAGAGAATTATCTCGAGAAACTTGGAGAAGGACCTAAACCATATCTTTATGTAATTGTTGCTACCGGCAATATTTATGAAGATGTTATCCAGGCAGAAGCAGCAGCTAGGCAGGGCGCCGATATTATTGCGGTAATCAGAACAACCGGTCAATCTCTTCTGGATTATGTGCCATTTGGAGCTACTACAGAGGGGTTCGGTGGGACATTTGCAACACAGGAGAACTTTAGGATAATGAGGAGTGCATTAGACAAGGTTGGAGAGGAGCTTGGAAGATATATACGACTTTGTAACTACTGTTCGGGATTGTGTATGCCGGAGATAGCCGTTATGGGTGCATTTGAGGGTCTTGACGTTATGCTGAACGATGCCCTTTACGGAATTTTGTTCAGAGATATCAATATGCAAAGGACTTTGATTGACCAATTCTTCTCCAGAGTTATCAATGGTTTTGCAGGAGTTATAATAAATACAGGAGAGGATAACTATCTTACTACTGCAGACGCTTTTGAAGAGGCGCACACAGTTTTGGCATCCGATTTCATAAATGAGCAGCTTGCCCTTCTTGCCGGTATTCCGGAAGAGCAGATGGGGCTTGGGCATGCATTTGAGATGAGTCCCGATCTTGAGAATGGATTTCTTTATGAAATCTCTCAGGCTCAGATGACAAGAGAGATATTCCCGAAAGCGCCACTTAAATATATGCCACCAACTAAATTTATGACAGGCAATATCTTTAAAGGTCATATACAGGATGCACTTTTCAATATTGCAGGAATTTGGACCGGCCAGGGAATACAACTTTTAGGAATGCCTACAGAGGCAATACATACGCCTTTTATGTCTGACAGGTATCTTGCAATTGAGAACGCACGATATATATTCTGCAATCTAAAGAATATCGGCGATGAAATAGAGTACAAAGAGAACGGAATAATTAGAAACAGAGCAAAAGATGTACTTGAGAAAGCGATCTCAACACTTGAAAGAATAGAGCAGGAGGGTCTCTTTACAGCTTTGGAGATGGGCCTTTTCGGAGATGTCAAAAGAGGTAAAAATTCGGGAAAAGGGCTCGATGGAGTTGTTGCCAGAGGTGTTAATTACATGAACCCGTTTGTTAAGATAATGAAAGGAGATAAATAATATGAGCGGAGGACTATACTCAACCAAATCAAATGATTTTGATAAAACACTTGATTTAAAAAAAGTTACACCTTACGGTGATACAATGAATGATGGAAAGGTTCAGCTAAGCTTTACACTTCCGGTACCTGCATCTGCAGAGGCAACAGAGGCAGCTAAACAGCTGTTAAAGAAGATGGGACTGGATAATCCACAGGTAGTCTTTTTCAAAGAGCTTACTCCGGGTTATACCTTCTTTAACTGTTACGGAAACTCTACTCACCATGTAGACTTTACAAACATCAGTGTTCCTAAGGTAGAGAGCTCTGTTATGGATATGCATGAGACCGATATCTATATTCGTGAAAACATAGGCAGACCTCTTGTTGTTATTGGGGCAAGCACAGGTACTGATGCACATACAGTTGGTATTGACGCAATAATGAATATGAAGGGCTACGCAGGACACTACGGACTTGAAAGATATGAAATGTTTGATGCAGTTAACCTTGGTTCGCAAGTATTGAATGAAGACTTTATTGCAAAGGCAATTGAACTAAAGGCAGATGCTCTCTTAGTATCTCAGACAGTAACACAGAAAGATGTCCATATAAAAAATCTCATTGAACTTGTTGAACTTCTTGAGGCAGAAGGGTTAAGAGATAAGGTAATTTTAATTTGCGGAGGGCCAAGAATAAACCACGAATTGGCTAAGGAGTTAGGGTATGATGCAGGATTCGGTATGAACAGTTATGCTGATGATGTTGCATCTTATATTGCTCAGGAGTATGCTGCAAGGCAACTCACAAAATAGTTATGTAATCAACTAATATTTAATATTATGGATAAAAATCAGATTAGAGAGGTTATTGCAAGAAGAGCTGCACTTGAACTCAGGGACGGGGATGTTGTTAACCTTGGAATTGGTCTTCCTACATTGGTACCAAACTATCTGGATCCCGGAGTTAAAGTAACTCTTCAGTCAGAGAACGGTCTACTTGGAATGGGACCTGAGCCTGAGACCGGGAAGGAGGATGATAATTATACCAATGCAGGGGGAGGGTATATAACCTACTTTAACGGAGCCTCTGCCTTTGATTCATCTGTATCATTTTCAATAATTAGAGGTGGACATGTGGATGTTACAATTCTGGGTGCTCTTGAGGTAGACGAAAAAGGAAATCTGGCAAACTGGATGATACCCGGTAAAAAGACACCTGGAATGGGAGGAGCTATGGACCTTATTGTAGGAGCAAAAAGAGTAATTCTTGCTATGGAACACACAGCAAAGGGAGCGCATAAAATATTGAAAGAATGTCGTTTACCACTAACAGCAGCGGGCCAGGTAAATATGATTATTACAGAAATGGGCGTTATGAATATAACCGGTGAGGGGATAGAGCTCTCAGAAATTAATCCTGATTTCACCATCGAAGAGGTACAGGATGCTACCGGAGCAAAACTTATTATATCTGATAATTTAATTAAAATGAGAAGTTAGTATGAAAAAGGTTTACATCGTCGCAGCAAAAAGAACTGCCATAGGCAAGTTTATGGGCTCACTATCAGGATTCAATGCCGGAGAGTTGGGAGCAGTTGTTATCCGTCAGCTTCTTAAAGAGACAGCTCTCTCACCTGATCGGGTTGATTCTGTAATTGCAGGTAATATCCTCTCTGCGGGACAGTCTCAGGGAGTAGCTCGCCAGTGCTCCATTAAAGCCGGCATACCTGCAGAGGTACCGGCATACTCTCTTAATATGGTTTGCGGATCAGGTATGAAAAGCGTAATGAACGGCTATGCAGATATTGTTTCCGGTGCAGCAGAGATTGTGATTGCCGGAGGTACGGAGTCAATGAGCAGTTCAGGATTCATTCTTCCGGGATCTACGCTCAGGCCGGGTGTTAAGATGGGCCATATACAAGGTTTGGATCATATGATTCACGACGGCCTTACAGATGCATTTACAAATCTGCATATGGGAATTACTGCAGAAAATATTGCAGACAAGTACTCTATTTCAAGAGAAGAGCAGGATAAGTTCGCTCTTGAGTCACAACTGAAGGCTGTTAAAGCTGTTGATGCCGGAGTTTTTGACCAGGAGATTGTACCTGTCGAGATTGTGACCAAAAAAGAGACAACAATCTTTAACAGGGATGAGTATCCAAACAGAGGTACAACAGCTGAGAAACTTGCAGCTCTAAGGCCTGCATTTAAAAAAGATGGATCTGTAACAGCAGGTAACTCCTCCGGAGTGAATGATGGTGCCTCATTCGTTATGCTTGCCAGTGAAAACGCAATAAAAGAGTATGGCTTAAAACCACTTGCTGAGATATTATCATCGGGAGAGGGAGGAGTAGAGCCATCTGTTATGGGTCTTGGGCCTGTTCCGGCAATTAGAAAAGCTCTAATCAAAGCAAACCTCAAATTAAGCGATATTGAGATAATTGAACTTAATGAAGCTTTTGCAGCTCAATCATTAGGGGTTATTAAGGAGCTTATTGACGAGCATAAGGTTAGCCGTGAATGGATAGACCAAAGATGTAACTTAAATGGTGGCGCAATTGCCCTTGGTCACCCTATTGGTGCTTCGGGAAACAGAATATTAGTAACTCTTCTTCATACCTTAAAGGCAACAGGGAAGAGTGTCGGACTTGCCTCACTCTGTATCGGGGGTGGCATGGGAACAGCAATAATAATTAAATCAATTTAAAAAGGTAATGAATTTTGAACTAAACAGAAGGCAGGAGCTCTTTACCCAGATGATTCGTGAGTTTGCAGATAAAGAGATTAAGCCTTTAGCTGCCGAGGTAGATGAGCAGGAGAGATTTCCGTTGGAGAGTGTGAATATGATGGCACAACTTGGGATCTTTGGTATTCCGGTTCCGGTAAAATATGGTGGAGCGGGAGGGGATAATATAATGTATTCGATAGCTGTTGAGGAGTTGTCAAGAGTCTGTGCAACAACCGGTGTAATTGTATCTGCACACACCTCCCTTTGCGTTGCTCCAATTCTTGAACACGGAACAGAGGAGCAGAAGGTTCACTATCTCCCTAATCTTTGCAGCGGAAAGTGGATTGGAGCATTCGGACTAACAGAACCGAATGCAGGGACTGACGCCTCTGCTCAGCAGACTACTGCCGTATCTGATGGTGAGGAGTATATCTTGAATGGCAATAAAATTTTCATTACAAATGCAGGGTATGCACATATTTATATAATTCTTGCCATGACAGACAAGTCTGCAGGCGTTAAGGGGGTATCGGCATTTATTGTAGAGGCTGATACTCCCGGTTTTTCGATTGGCAAGAAAGAGCTGAAGATGGGAATACGCGGCTCTGCAACATGCGAGCTTATTTTTGAAAATTGCAGAATCCCTAAAAAAAATCTCCTGGGAAAAGTTGGAGGTGGGTTCAGTATAGCTATGAAAACTCTTGACGGGGGTAGAATAGGCATTGCATCTCAAGCGCTTGGAATTGCTCAGGGTGCAATAGATGAGACCATTAAATACACAAAAGAGAGAAAGCAATTTGGACGATCAATCTCAAAATTCCAGAATACTCAGTTTCAATTAGCCGACCTCTATACAAAAATTGAGGCTTCGAGATTACTGGTCAGATCTGCTGCATTTAAAAAAGACTCAGGTCTCTCTTATGCTGCTGATGCAGCCATGGCAAAGTTATTTGCCTCTGAGACAGCAATGGAGGTGACTACCAAAGCAGTACAGTTTCATGGAGGGTATGGCTATACAAGAGAGTACCCTGTCGAGAGAATGATGAGGGATGCAAAAATTACAGAGATATACGAAGGTACATCAGAGGTTCAAAGGATGGTAATTGCTGCCAAAATTTTTAAATGATTAAATAAATTGCGCATAACTTAGATATAGAATGAAAATAGTTGTTTGTATAAAACAGGTTCCGGACACCACAGAGATAAAGATTAACCCGGTAACCGGAACACTAATAAGGGACGGAGTACCAAGTATAATAAACCCTGACGATAAAAGTGGACTCGAGGTAGCACTTAAGCTTAAGGATAGTTATGGTGCCTATGTTACTGTCATAACCATGGGGCCTCCACAGGCAGATGCTGTTCTACGCGAAGCGATGGCAATGGGTGCAGACAGAGCTATCCTTCTCACTGATAGAAAATTTGCAGGAGCAGATACACTTGCAACATCAAGTGCAATATCAGCAGCACTTAAAAAGATTGAGTGGGACCTGATTATTGCAGGACGCCAGGCAATTGACGGAGATACTGCACAAGTTGGACCTCAGATTGCAGAGTTCCTCGATTTACCACAGATATCATATGTTAAAGATCTTGAATTTGACGGTAAAACTAAATTTACAATTAAACGTGAAACTGAGGAGGGTTACCAACTATTACAGGCAGAGATGCCATTGTTGATAACAGTCCTCTCTACAGCCACTAAGCCAAGATATATGTCTGTTGGCGGAATTGTAGAGGCCGTAGAGAGAGAGGTAACTGTATGGGGAGCTTCCGATATTGATGCCGATGAGAAGAGTCTTGGCTTAAAAGGCTCACCTACAAAGGTTTATAAAGCCTTTTCGAAAGGTGTTAAGAGTGCAGGAGAGCAGTTTGAAGTTGAAGCAGAGGAGGCAGTAGGGATTATTATCTCAAAACTAAAAGAGAAATTTATAATATAAAGGAGATCAGTAACTATGGATTTACAATCATATAAGGATGTATATGTTTTTATTGAGCAGCGAGATGGTGTTATTCAGACTGTTGCTCTTGAACTGTTAGGAAAGGCGAGAGATTTGGCAGATGCTCTGGAACAGAGGGTGGTTGCAATATTTGTGGGAGACAATATTTCGGATAAAGCAGCTCTTTTAATTGAGTATGGAGCCGATAGTGTTATATGTATTGACTCACCTCATCTAAGAGTCTATTTAACCGAGCAGTATACACAAGCCGTTTTTCAGGTAGCTGAGAAGTTCAAACCATCAATTTTACTGATAGGGGCAACAACTATTGGAAGGGATTTAGGGCCACGCCTCTCCGGGAGACTACTTACAGGTCTTACAGCTGACTGTACAAAACTAGAGATCTCTGACGATAAAAATCTTCTAATGACACGTCCTGCCTTCGGAGGAAACCTTATGGCGACAATTACCTGTACCGAGCACAGACCGCAAATGTCAACAGTAAGACCCGGAGTGATGAGAAAGAGGGAGAGAGATTGCGACAGAAGGGGAGAGATACTCTCTTTTGATCCTGTTTTTGATGAGTCAAAATTTCGAGTTAAACTACTAGAAAACGTAAAGGAGGAGAAGGGTAAAATCGATATTACGGATGCAAAAATTCTGGTCTCAGGTGGAAGAGGAGCAGGACAGACCGGTTTTAAGAAACTTAGAGAGTTAGCAAAGGTTCTTAATGCAGAGGTTTCAGCCTCAAGAGCTATCGTTGATGCCGGAATTGTATCGCATGACAGGCAGGTAGGACAGACCGGAAAAACAGTAAGACCCAACCTCTATTTTGCACTTGGTATCTCCGGTGCCATTCAGCACCTTGCCGGTATGGAGGAGTCAGATTTTATTGTCGCTGTTAATAAAGATAAGTATGCTCCTATATTTCAGGTTTCTGACCTTGGAATTGTAGGTGACGTATCATCCATAATCCCTCTGCTTACAGAGAGACTTGCAAAAGAAAAGAGTACTAAATAGATGAAAAAAACAAAAATACTGTTCGTTTGTTTAGGTAACATATGCCGTTCACCGGCAGCAGAGTCAATATTCAAGTTTATGATTGACCAAAAGGGTTTAAATCATCTTTTAGAAATTGACTCTGCGGGACTTAACGGATATCATAATGGAGAGCCGGCAGACTCCAGAATGATCAAGGAGGCATCTGAGAGAGGTTACAAAATAACCTCTATATCAAGAAAAGTAGATCATTTATCTGATTTCAAAGAATTTGATATGCTGATAGCAATGGATGACAGTAATTATGACCATCTTAAAAGGTTGGCTACTAATCCAGCCGCCAGGGACAAAGTGTACAGAATGGTTGATTTTGACACTAAAAGAAGATATTCAGAGGTGCCCGATCCCTACTACGGAGGTAGGGAGGGATTCCGAAGAGTGTTGGATATACTTGAAGATTGCTCAAAAGGGTTGATTGAATATTTGAAATTATGAAGAAATTAGTTTCGGCTCTCTCTTTGTTCCTTATTGTAACTCTTTTTATTTCTGACCTATTTGCTCAGACTAACCCAAAAAGAGAGTTCAGGGGGGCATGGTTTCCAACTGTTGTAAATACAACATGGAGAAATATGAGCACTGATGAGATCAAGAGTGATATCATTTATCACCTTGATCTTTTTAAAGAGCTCAATATGAATGCTGTAATCTTTCAGGTCAGACCACAGGCCGATGCTCTTTTTTATTCTGAACTTGAGCCATGGAGTAGATTTCTTACCGGAAAACAAGGTGTAGCACCCAATCCCTACTTCGATCCGGCAGAATTTGTAATCGATGAGTGTCATAAAAGAGGGATGGAGTTTCATGCATGGTTTAATCCTTACAGAGTTACCTCAAGCAGCAGAGAGGTGCTATCTAAGGACCATCTGTTTTTTAAACAACCGGAGCTATTTGTTTACTATGGCAATCAAATCTACTTTGATCCCGGCAGGCCCGGTTCCAGGGAGCACACAAAAAAGGTTATTGCAGATTTTGTAAGCAGATATGATGTAGATGCAATACATTTTGATGACTACTTCTATCCATACAGAGTTGCTTATAAGGATTTTCCTGATGATGAAACATTTAAATTGTATCACAAAGAGGATGGATTTGATATTTTTGATAAAGATAACTGGAGACGTAACAACGTAAATATTTTGGTTAAAGAGCTGAATGAGACAATCAAAAGTATAAAACCATGGGTTCGGTTCGGAATTAGCCCCTTTGGTGTCTGGAGAAATCGTGGCGCTGATCCTATGGGTTCTCTTTCAAATGCTATTCAGACCAATTATGATGACCTTTTTGCAGATATTCTACTCTGGACAAGTGAGGGTTGGATTGACTACAATGCCCCTCAGCTATATTGGGAGATAGGGCATTCACGAGCTGATTACCTGTCTCTTATCAAATGGTGGTCACAAAACAATCACGGTGTTAATCTATATATAGGACAAAGTATATGGAACCAGCTGGAGATTAAAAACAGAAATGGAGATGTTGTTAATCAGCTTCACAGAAAAATGAGATTGGTTAGAGAGAGCTCATCAATCCAAGGAAATATTTGGTGGAGTGGAATCGGCATAGCAGCATTGGATAGCTTTTCCGATAGCTTAAGATACAGTTATCAGAAGCATCCTGCTCTCATGCCCCTTTATGAACATATTGACACAGCTCCTCCAAAAGCTGTTGTAAACCTTAAGTACCGGAGAGGCTTGGTAAGCTGGGAGGCACAACAGGAGAGCAATCCGATGAACGCCCCCTTTTTCTATGCTATATACCTGTTCAAAAAAGAGGAGAGCATAAATTTAGACAATACCGAAAGATTGATAGATATCGTAAGAGATCCATTCTACTTAATTAAGCCCGGCAGAGGTGAAAAAATAGTGGTTACAGCACTTGATAGGCTTCAGAATGAGAGCGATCCTGTAGCTATTATAATTAAGTAATACTCCTCTTTTGATCTCCTGACCGACCATCTGTTTCGCCCTTTGATTTGGATGTTATAACCAAATATACTCCTACGAAGATAAAGAGAGCAGAGAGAAGTTTTGTCCAGTTAAAGGTATCCTGACCGATATAGATTGCAACAAATGAAGCCAGTAGTGGAATAACATAGTTGAACATACTAACGGTTGTAGGCCTTAGATGTCTCAGAGAAAAAGCAACAAGTAGATAGGCAGTAAAAGTTCCGAAAAACAGGGCATATAGTAGCTGCATTATCTGAGTTGATCCGAAATCGGGATTTATTGATGTGTATCTTATTGTAAATGGGAAGGATGCAATCATTCCATAGAAAAATGTCCATTTCATTACCTCTGTAGGAGGGTACTTCTGCATAAGTGGTCTTATAAGAACCAGATAGAGTGAATAGACAAAACCACTCGAGAGAACAATCAGATTTCCCCTTATAGTTCCGCTTTGGCTAAAAAAACCACTATAAGATGCATAAAGTATAAGAACAGCCCCTGCCATACCTGTTAAAACCCCTGCCATTTTTCTTAATGTTATTGGCTCCTTTATTATTACTGCAGAAAAAATCATTGTAATAATAGGGGTCATTGTAATTATAAGTGATGCATCTACAGGAGATGTAACCGATAGTCCTGCAAGAAATGCAAGCTGATTAATTGTTATTCCTGTAACTCCGCAAATCATAAGTATGATATGCTCCTTAGCATTAAACTTTACTTTTGACCCTATAATAAAAGAGAGAATGAAAAAAGAGAAAAATGCGAATGATATTCTGAGGAATGAGAGTCCAAAAGGATCTATCCACAATGGTGTCAACTCTTTAGATACCGGTATATTAAGAGCAAAAAGAACATTTGCGGCGAATATCATAATAACACCATGAATCTTTGGAGAGAGATTGGAGAGTCTGTTTAACATCTGTTACCTGGGATTAAACCTGTTGAATCTGGTATTGTTTTTTCTGACAATCTCATTAGCTTTGGTTAAGGCCATAATAATATGTGGGAATATAAATTCACGTCCCAGTTCGTTTACAAAACCGGATTTCGACAGAGAGTCAAGAACATTATCATTAACACCTGAAAGAATAACCTGAATCTTCTCTCTCTTTGATCTTTTACATAGACTTCTAAGATTGTTTAGTCCTGTAGAGTCAATAAACGGTACTTTTCTCATCCTGATAATCCTGACCTTGATAGATTTATATGACGAAGTATCGATCTCATCAAGTTTACTTGCAAGCCCAAAGAAGAAAGGGCCATCTATCTCATATATCTCAACCCCTTTCGGAATCTCAATCATATCAATATCATTGGGCGCCTCTTCGTCCTCGCTTGCGGCAACACTTCTATCTTCAATAACTTTGATAGATGAGCTTTCGGAGATTCTCTTAACAAACAGAACAATTGCCATAATAACTCCAGCCTCAATAGCAACTGTCAGGTCAACAAGTACAGTAAGAAAAAAAGTGATAAGCAGAACTGCAACATCTGCCCTGTGACCTTTTAACATATCACGGAAAGTCCTCCATTCACTCATGTTATAAGCAACAATTATAAGGATAGCTGCTAATGCAGAGAGTGGGATATAAACTGCATATGGCATCAAAAAAAGAAATATCAGCAGTAGAACTATTGCATGAATAATACCTGCTACAGGAGTTTTTCCTCCATTGTTTATATTAGCCATTGTTCTTGCAATAGCACCGGTAGCAGGAATACCGCCAAAAAACGGAGTAATAATGTTTGTTATGCCCTGTCCAATCAACTCTGTATTTGAATCGTGTCGTTTACCGGTTACTCCATCTGCAACCATTGCAGCCAGTAGTGATTCTATTGCACACAATATTGCAATTGTAATTGCAGGTTGAAAGAGTAGTCTTATCGCTGCTAAGTCAATCTTTGGAGTCTCAGGGCGGGGGAGTGGGATACCTCCTGCAAGTTCCGGAAACTTTGTTCCGATTGTTGCAAAATCGAGCCCTGCAGTTTTACTTAACAGAATTGCACCTATGGTGCCGGCAATAATTGCAATCAGAGAGCCCGGAATTCTTTTATTAAACCGTGGCCAGATGATTATTATTAAAAGAGAGAAGAGACCAAGAAATGTTTCATGCCATTTTATTGTAGATAAGTTATTTAGATATGATATCCACTTAGGAATGAAATCTGCAGGAAGAGAATCTATCGTCAGACCAAACAGATCCTTTATCTGTGTAGAGAAAATAACTACAGCAATTCCGCTTGTAAATCCAACAACAATTGGGTATGGTATAAACTTGATAATGTTACCAAGCTTTAATACTCCCATTACAACAAGTATTACACCTGCCATTACGGTGGCAATTATAAGGCCGGAAACACCGAACTGACCAACAATTCCGTAAACAATTACGATAAATGCACCTGTAGGGCCTCCTATTAAAAACTTGGAGCCTCCAAACATTGAGGTTAGAAGGCCAGCAACAATTGCCGTTATTAACCCCTGCTGTGGAGATACTCCCGATGCAATTCCAAAAGCGATTGCAAGCGGAAGAGCAATAATACCAACAATTATACCCGCAATAAGGTCCGACATAAATGTTTTTTTGTCGTATCTGCGGTTTATTATAATGTCAAAAAGCTTTGGTCGAAAAACCGAAGAGAGATATTGCTTCATTATACCGATTTTTTGATTGGAGTGGCAAATGTAGCAATTAAAACTTAATACTCTTTAAAAATTGTCTCTGCTCTTTGGGTAATACTATCTATTGTATCTCTATTATCAATAATCAAACTCGGTTTCATAAAGATAATTCTGTTGTCTGACTTGAATCTCTCTTCGCCACCACCGGTTATATTGAGCATAATTATTGAATCATGGTAAATTGTATCGTTTTGCAAGGTTTTTATCATACCGGCAAGAGCTACACCGGCTGCAGGGTGGATATCTATCCCTTCGCAATCTTTAAAAAGAGAGCAGGCTATATCCAGCTCACTGTTGGTAACTGATTCAATGTCACCTGAGCAATCTTTTAGAGCATCAAAGAGCCCTCCGGGAATGGAGTAGGGGGGCCTCCTGTTCGAAAGCACCTTTGCCTTTATCTTCAAAGCATTCTCTTTTGCAATCTCTTCATTAGGGAAACATATATCCCTGCTTCCTGCTCTCCATGCGTCAAACATAGGTGTAAAGGGGGCATTCTGAGAAGGAATAAGAGTCATCTTCTTAGATCCAAATCTTCCATCCTCTATAAGTCTGAGATTTGCCTCCCAGGCCGCAATTGTACCTGTTCCGCTCCCTATTGCCTGAAAATATAGGTCAGGTATCTCTCCAATTGCAGTAACTGCAGACAATACTGTTGTGCCCATACCATCTCTTCTTGCCACATTCTTGGCACCCCCCTCCTCAAAGAAGAGCGGTGATTTACAGATCTTTGAAGAAAGCTCTATTGCGTCGTAGTAGTCTGTTCCGGAGGGGGTACAGATAAGTTTAACATTATCATTAATCTCTTCTGCAAACCATAATGCATCCAGATTATCTTCGGGGACAACTATTAACAGAGGAATACCATTATCGGAGCACACCTTTGCAAAAGCCCTAGCGGTGTTACCCACAGATGCTACAACCATAATTCCCTTCTGATTTTCTGTCAATCTTGCACATACCGAGTAAGCCTCGGTCTCCTTAAATGAACAGGTAGACATCTTTGCACCGATTTCCGGCCAGTATCCGCTAAAACTGATATATAAATTGCCAAGGTTTAAACGCTCAGCTAACTTAATACTCTTGTATGTTACTGTTGAAGATGAGTTTTTTAGGAATCTGTTTATCGGAAGCCAGTCTGCATATTTGTAGATGCCAAGAGAGTCATCTCCCACATTAAGCTCTCTATTCTTATAAATCGCACGTATCAGTGATGGTTTTACTGCAGATGGATCACTAAGTAGCCAACCTGTATCCTCAAATATATTTCCGTCTGCGTAGTTCTGTAATTTATAATCTGTCATTTAGTCTTATTTTTATAT